>JAAZCT010000160.1 GCA_012513165.1 Actinomycetales bacterium | reverse complement strand
GCGCCCATGCTGAGGCCAGACCCATCCACCGAGGTTGTGGCCGTAGCGACCAGTGCCTGTTTGATTGCAGGATGCTCTAAAGAGCCATCGGCAGGTAGACCCAGGACGCATGCGTCCACGATGGGCCGGAACGGTTCGATCAAATCCTCCACCAAATTGAAAGGGTTGGATCGATTGGAATGGAACACGCCGAGCGCAGGCGTTAGGCCAGCGCCCGCGGCCGCTCGGATCCCAAGGCCGCGCAAAATGCCGTAACCATAGTTCAACATCGCGTTCGTGTTGTCTGAACCGTCCTGTTCGCGCGAGAACGTGCGATCAGCAAACAAGTACCGCCAGTACCAACGAGCGGCGGCAGCCTCGAGATTGTTCGGGTCGCCCGACCGCACTTGCGAAGCGAGATCTAACAGGTAATCGGCCGAGAGCTCATCCACGAGCGCGAGCGTTGCTGCTTGGCCCAGGATCTTCGCCTTGATGAGTTGCAGCCACGCGTTCTTCTGCCGAGGCTTCGTCAAGTTCGCTTGCGCGATCTGACGAGCACCAACCCGCGTGTGATCCGACCAAGCGTGGAACCCGGCAAGTGGAACGCCGCGCCAGTCACACATCAGGGCAGACACATCGTGCTGGGCGAGGTAGTGAACCACCCCGCCGCCGAGCGCCACCTTTTGGCCGAAAAGCACCAGCGCTACATCGGCAACCGGGACCGCAACCTCAGCACCGTCTTGGGGCTGGACCAACAGTTGGCCCCGGCGTGTAGTGACGCGACCAACCAATGTGGTCATGTCTAGAACGCGCCAGCCCCGCGACATGAGGCCTACTCCTGCTCAACCTGCCACGACACCGGCAAGCCCGAATCGGAGCCGTAGCGAGGCCGCCCGAGAGTGTCTCGCCGTACGGTTGCGAAGTGCGGCGAACTTCCTAGGACGTTTAGCGCAGGCAACCAGCCTGGCCGGTCGACCACTTTCTTCGTGGAGTCCGAAGCATGTTCAGGAAGGCCCTCGCTTGCGATCAACGCGGGCCGGAGTCTCAGCTTGTCCGCACTGTAGAAACCGTCCAACTTCCACCGCCGAACATCTCCATACTCCTGCAGGAACTCGCCAACCTGGCCCGTCTTGAAGCCAGACATGTCGATCTCGAGTTCGTCGCCGACCACAAACCAACCCAACGAAACTGCATTGCCATCAGCAATGGCTTGACGCAACTTCGGAGGGGCAGTGCGCATCGAAATGGATTGCGGAAGAATCGGAGCCGTAAACAGATCCCCGTGGCGATGCGCCAACAAGTCGGTAGAGAAAACGCGAAGCATCGCGAACGTGGGCTTCTTGCCACCGTCGATCCGATAAACCCGAGCGTGATGGATCGTGGAACCAATCTCGGCGTAACCGCCGCGCACCGCAATCGCTGCGGCACCCGAACCGAAGAAACCGATCTCATCGTCAGGACCAAGATGCGTGCCGTTAATACGAATCCGACGATCCGGATTTGCAGGCAACCCCTCCTTTGGATCGAAATCAGGATCGCGCGTCAACGCCACCCACAACGAAGGCGAGGAAGCACGATCGATCAACTCGACTTGCAACTCGTCGCTCACCAAGCGACGAACCAGTGGTCGGATCGTGTCGTCGTGAGCAGAGCCGTTGGCTAACCGTAGACGCAAATCTTCCATCACCGGAATGTCGTCGTTATGCATGGCCTCGGTCAGCAAGTCCGCCAGCACACTCATGTGAGTGAGCCAGTGTTGATATCGTTCCTTAGCTTTGGGCGAGCTTCCCGTCCACGTCTTCCAATCGTCGGCCTCACGCGTGAGTTGCTGACTCTGCCGGCGGTTGACTCGTTCGGCGAGCGTGCGTGCCACGGATTCGTCGAGCAGCGAAACCACGGCAGCATCAACGGCGTGGTGCCGCCGGTCGAGGCGCGTCTTGCCGCCACCACCGATAAACGGGATACGCCCCTCTAAACCAGAAGCCTTGCGGGCCTCGGCCGTGATCGCCCCGCGATATACCGAAACCTTCGTGCCGGCCTCTTTGAAATGCGAAGCGATACGCAGGCGCAACTCGTTGGCCATCCAAGCAACAGACTCCATGGAACGGCCGTCGAATTCAGGGTCCTTGCTGGTCTTTTTCAACCGCGCTTGAACTTCAGAAACAAAACGACGATGGTCTTTCGTTGTCTCGCCAGGGCCGGAAAGCCAATGACGTGTGCGTTCCAACGCTTCGTCGAGTGAAATGTTCGGGTTTGGATGACTCTCGGCCCATTCAGGGAAGAGTTGCTCTTTCTTGCTTCGGTTGCAACTGGAACACACAGCAACAAGATTGGTGCGCGTGTTGGTGCTGACGATACCGGCACGAGGAACAATATGGTCCATCTCGGCGGTGCTAAAAGAAATGCCCGTGCCGCAATAGAGGCAGCAGCCATTTTGCCGAGTGATGGCTTGGTATCGGTTCAAATCAGACCGCCGCACAACGCCGCCGATGTTTTCAGAAGCCGCCAACTCGCGCATATGTTGCAAGTTCTGTTCGTAGCGTTTGCCCATCTCGTATTCGAGTTTCCGTGCCTGTTCCTCACTGGCGAAAGCCGAACGCACGTGCTCGATCACGATCTTGTCTGGCGCACCCCACTCGGCCTCACCTGCACGCAACCAGCGCGCCACGATCTTCGTGACACGATCCACCGCAGGGTTGCCAACAGGCGCCCCAATTGGTTCGGCTGGGGGAGCCCAATCGGGGGCAACGCCGAACTCAGCCATGCGCGCGCCGTGAACATCGAGTTCTTCTGTGAGCATTCGCCGGGTGAGGCGGTTCAGCGAATCCACTGAATAAGCAGCACGACCAGCCGGGCTGTTGATCGTGTCTAGGGCAGTCAGTTCCTCATCGGTTAAGGACTCGATGAGTTCGCGGGCGTCATCACCACCGGCTGAGGCTTCATCGAACTTCCCGTCAGCGAGAACCGCAATCACAGCGTTCTTGGCTTCCTGGTCCGAACCGGGCCACCACTGTTTCAGCGTCTTGACTTTGCTGGTTCGGATTGTCCGATCCGTGACGTGCACGGGCGGGCGAGCTGCAGCGCGTTCTCCATCCGCGGTCGGCGATGCTGTGCCGCGCAGTTTGTCGCGGTCGATGCCAAGAGCGCCGGCCACGTCGACCCAGGTTGGATCGGCGGTCGTCTTGACGTTGATCAAGTAGTCGAATCCGGCCTTGCGTTCCTCGACAGTCAGTGGGCGCTCGCCGTTTGCTCCAACGATTCGAAGGTTTGCCAAGACAGAAACTATGCGGTAGCGCTGGAATGCATCGGTGGCTTTTGAAGCGCGGGGGAGTTGACGCTGGCCGGGGAGCGGGTCTTTCCCAACCAGCGCGAGGGCTGCACCGCGAGGTGATTCGGCTGCAAACACGAGCTGGATCATTTCGCGCGTGCGCTCGGCATCGATGCCCTGAATCCGTGCAATGTGAAGTAACTCGTTTGCGTTGTCAGACTGCAGAAGTTTGTTGCCGATGTAACTGAACTCTTTTTCGGCACGGTCTTTTGACGGCCTGACCTTGTTGGTTTTGCCGGCGCGGAGTGGAAGATGCGGTTTGGCATCGATCGCGGCGACCGCGAGCTGGCCGATGGTGGCGTCTGCGTCGAGTGAGCGAGTCGCGCGATCTTCGACGCGTTCACGGAAAGCTTCGAATTGTTCGCTCGGATCCTGCTCGACACGAAGTGATTCAACCCGAACCCAAGGATTTCGCCACCCGCGATGTCGGGCCATGTGCCTCAACGCAACACCCAACAGAAGGTCACGTTCCTCGGTATTGCCAATGAAACCATCGGCGAGACGAGCGCGAGCGCGCCACGGGAAATGCGGATCGGAAGATTCAGCAGTGGGGAACCAGCCCCACTCGTGGAGCGCCGCATCGAGAGCCTGCAGACGCTTGCGACGCCGACGCACTAAACGACGAGTGCGTCGAGCGACACCGGAGGAGGCGAGTCGCGTGGTCGCCGACTTGACCTTGGCAGGATCCACACCAGAATCATGGATTTGAACTTTGGCGTTGAGGATCTGGATCGGGAAGCCATCGTCGTCAATCTCGATCGCGGCACAACCCACCGAGTGGGTCCCCACGTCGATCCCCACCCAAAACTTTGGTTTCACATCTGCACTCATGTTGTGGATCTTGCCAGTCCGGGCAGACACTTTTCTACCAATGGCGGGAAAACTGCCCGAAATGCCTAGGAAAAGACGGACGGCCCAACCGAAGTCGGGCCGTTCCGTGGAGCATTCTGACCCACAAACGAGGTGGGCCTTACTGGGAATCAGTTGGCAGCAGCCTAGGGCATCACACCGAGGAGTGCAACCACTCCGCCCCGCACGCCACCAACGCCGACTAGACTCAATCCTCGTGAGCGAGACGCCTGAAACCACAGAGACCGACGACCTGCCAGAACAGATGCAGGTGCGTCGTGAGAAGCGCCAACGCCTTCTCGACGCAGGCGTCGACCCGTACCCGATTTCGATCGGCCGCACCCACTCGATCAACGAGATCGTCACCAGCCACGACGCCGAAGAACTC
>JAAZCT010000159.1 GCA_012513165.1 Actinomycetales bacterium | reverse complement strand
CGGGATGGGGCGACACGCCGAAACCAGAGGGGTCCGTTCCGATTACTTTTCTGTGGTTGGTCGTTCTGGCGCAGATACGTCGTAGCGTCGCGCTGGGACGTCCAATAGCGCGTTCAGGGTTTGCACCTTTTGCTCGGCGTTCCCCGAGTCTCCCCAGACCACCGTCTTGCCGCCATCAAGCAACAGCTCGACGGAATCCTGCGACTCTGCTGAAATCGACTTGAGCCGACCGAAAATGTTCGGATCAACGACCGCTAGATCTGCAGCCACCTGCGCCGCTGCTCGTATCGTTTTCGCGTCACTAGTTTTGACTTCAAGTCGCGGCAAGTGATTCGGCTTTTTCCTTAAGGGGCGATAAGCAAGCCCGGTTGAGTCAACCGCCCAAGGAGTGCTTCCGCGTTCCAGCCACGCGACTGCCTGCCTTTCAGTGACTGCCACCCGGATCGTATTGGGGAACTCTCGTTCCACCATGACGTCGCGAACAATGCGGAGTTGGGAAACTCGCTCCTCGATATCGGCGGACGCCACCTGAAGCAAGGGGGTCCCGATCGGAACTTGGGCCGCCGCAAGCACCTCGGCCTCGCTCGCATGTTCAAGACCCACCACATCGACCTGTTTCACTGCAAGCCACGAGGTTGACCATGCAGCCCAAGCCACGCCACCAAGAACCAACGCGATGGCCACCCCTGAAATAATCCACGTGCGCTTACGCCGCTTACGCGACTGGGCACGCTCAGTGAAACGGTCACCTGCCACGAGGTTCACCTTGAGTCTCCGCCAACAACTCCAAAAGTCGGGGGCCAACCGTTGTCACGTCACCCGCTCCCAGCGTCAACACATAGTCGCCAGAACGCAGGTGCGGCAGCAATCGTTCGGCCAAGTCGCTCACTGAGCCACCGGCAGTCACGTCAGTGCCAGCAATAGCATTGACAACCAGCTGAGACGAGACCGAAGGATCGGGCTCTTCACGGGCTAAATAAATATCGGCGACCCACACGACGTCGGCTGCTGATAATTCACGCCCCATCCGCTCGCCAAAGATCTTGGTACGACTCACGAGGTGCGGCTGGAACACGACCACCAGGCGGCGGTCCCCCGCGATCGCTCGAGCCGCAGCCACATCGGCTGCGATCTCCGTTGGGTGGTGAGCGTAGGAATCCGTGACGGAGATCTGAGCGACCTCGCCCTTAAACTCCATGCGGCGACTCGCGCCGGTGTATGAGGCAAGTCCGCGAGCCAGGGCTTGAGGATCGGCACCCCTGCGCCACGCGCACACGAAAGCGAGCAGCGCGTCAACCGCATAGTGCGCCCCCGACACGGCCAGCGAAATTTCGTGGCTTTGACCATCGGGCAAGTCGACTGAAAACGTCGTTCCCTCTGCCGAGACCACGAGGTCCCTGCCGCGAACGTCGGCCTCACCCGCGAAGCCGACCGTAACGATACGATCCGGACGAACCGCCTTCAACCGTTGGCAGCCAGGGTCATCAGCGCACACCACGACATCGCCAGAGACTGAGTCGACGAACCTTGCAAAAGCTTCTTCGTACGCCTCGACCGTGTTCCAAGAATCCAAATGGTCGGCATCGATGTTGGTGATAATCGCTGCGTGCGGAGCGTAATGCAGGAACGCACCGTCGCTCTCGTCCGATTCGACCACCATCACCTCAGACGTACCGCGCCTCGCGTTCGTTCCCAATACCGGCACTTCGGCGCCGATGGCAAAGGACACGTCAACTCCGGCAGCCTGCATCGCCAAGGTCAGCATGGCGGTCGTGGTGGTTTTGCCGTGCGTTCCGGCGACGGCAATGCGAGTGTCTCGCAGCATGGCTGACATGAGACCCGTCGAACGCGGCCACAGCCGAAGGCCCGCAGCCAAGGTCGCGACAATCTCGGGGTTGTCCTCTCCCACGGCAGTCGAGGCGATCACGGTGTCTCGCCCGGCGACGTTCGCAGCCCGATGACCTACGAAGCACTCGATTCCTTCTGCACGCAAAGCGTCGAGAATCTTGGAATCGTTCTGGTCGCTTCCCGAAACCGCGACTCCTTGCTGGTGCATCAGCCGAGCAATCCCAGACAAGCCGGCTCCACCTATTCCGATGAAATGCACCGAGCCGAGCTGGTCAGCCGACAGCACCTCATGGGGCACAGCAATCTTCATCGACTGGCTCCCGCCTGATGAATCATGTCAGCCAATCGCTCGGCGGCATCGCGGTGCACCAGCCCGGATGCGGCACTCGCCATGGCATCTAGCCTGGCAGGGTCCTGAACCATCGGGATCAGAACATTCTCGACCCACGCTGACGTAAACGCGGCATCGTCAATCAGCACTCCCCCACCAGCGCCAACCACTGGGTGAGCGTTGAGCGCCTGTTCGCCATTGCCAATCGGCAGTGGCACGAACACGGCTGGCAAACCGACTGCCGCGACTTCGGTCACGGTGTTTGCCCCGGCACGACACACGATCAGATCGCCGGCGGCGTAGGCCAAATCCATTCGGTCGATGAACTCTTTGACCACGTATGGCACTTCTTGATCAGAGTTCTGGATCGAGACCTCGTCGATCCGTCCGGCCGCGTGCAGCACTTGAACACCTGCTTGACCCAGCGCAGGTGCGGCATCCGACATCGCCAGGTTGAGCCGCCGGGCTCCTTGCGAGCCACCCGTCACCACGACCGTCGGCACGTCGGCTTGCAGCCCGAAAAATGCTCTAGCTTCGGTGCGGAGTTTGTCTCGATCTAGCTCTGCGATCTCGCGGCGAATAGGCAAGCCCACATAGGTGCCGTGTTTGATGTCGGTATCGGGAAAGCTGGTGGCCACGAACGAGGTCATGCGCGCGCCCAGACGATTCGCCATGCCCGCAAGTGCGTTGCCTTCGTGAACCACGATGGGAACTTTGCGACTGTGGGCCGCCAGATAGGCCGGCACAGAAACATATCCGCCGAAGCCCACCACAACATCGGGTTGAAACTCGTCGATGACGCGTTTCGCGGCCTTAACGGTGCGCGAGAGCCGCACTGGCAGTTTGGCTAGATCGCCTGAAGGCTTGCGCGGCATAGGCACCGCCGGGACCAGCTCCAACCGGTATCCGGCCTGAGGAATCAACGTGACTTCGAGCCCACGAGATGTTCCCAAACAGCAAATCTCATCGCCAGCAGCGGAGCGCACCGCTGCCGTTGCCAAAAGTG
>JAAZCT010000158.1 GCA_012513165.1 Actinomycetales bacterium | reverse complement strand
CAGTTCTTCTCGCGGCTCTACTCCTCTCGACAGGTAGCCTTGCGGACCGATTCGGGCGCAGGCTCATGTTTGTAGTCGGTGTGCTCCTGTTTGGCTCGGGCAGCCTGTTCGCGGCACTTTCGGATAGAGTGCAGCACTGTTGATCAGCGCTCGGGCGGTTCAGGCTTGTGGCGCAGCGTTGATCATGCCTGCCGCGCTTTCGACCCTCAACGCCACATTCCGTGGAAAATATCGTGCGGCGGCCTTTGGTATTTGGGGTGCCGTCATCGCCGGGGCGGCAGCGGTTGGCCCGCTGGCCGGGGGGTTCCTCACCCAGGATCTTTCGTGGCACTGGATCTTTCTGGTGAACTTGCCGCTGTGTGTGATCGTCGTCGTCGGCACGTTCGTGTTCGTAGCGGAGTCAAAGGGCAGCGGTTTCCTGCCCGGTTTTGACGTCGTCGGTGCGGTCCTGAGTGCGCTCGGCTTCGGTGCCCTGATTTTCGCCGTGATCGAGGGTCCTGCTATCGGCTGGTGGAAGCCCGAAGGATCCTTTTCGCTGTTCGGTTGGCATTGGCCGCAAGACGCCGCCGTCTCAGCAGTTCCGGTGACCTTTGCCATCGGTTCGATCGCACTGATTGCGTTCGTGTTGTGGGAGCGGTCCCAAGCACTTCGAGGGCGTTCGTCGATCCTAGACCTCGACCTCTTCAGAATCCCAACGTTCACGCTCGGCAACATCGTGAGCGTCATTCTGAACATCGGCCAAATGGTCATGTTCTTTGTGCTTCCGCTGTACCTGGTAAATGTCCTTGCGCTTGATCTCATCGACTCTGGACTGGTACTAGCGGCCGCAGGCATTGGCGCGTTCTTTGCGGGCGCAGCAGCGCGTCACTTCGCAGCAAAGTTCGGGGACACGGGCACCGTGCTCATAGGTTTCGGAGTGCAGGTCGTGGCAATGCTGGCGTTGGCGTTCTGGATCTCGGATCACACGCCCATTTGGCAACTCGGCGTATCGCTTGCGATCTATGGACTGGGTCTGGGCTTGGCCTCGGCGCTGTTGACTGGCACGATTCTAGAAGATACGCCTGTCGATGCTTCGGGCCAAGCGTCAGCTACGCAAAGCACTCTGAGGCAGATCGGCTCCGCACTCGGTACCGCAATTGCTGGCGTGGCGTTAGCTATGACGCTCAACAGCACACTTCCGGCTGCGTTAGAAAAGACGGGATTGCCCGATGCGACAGCAGAGCAACTTGCCGATTCCACGCGGGAGTCTGCTGGTGAGACGATCACTGTGCTGCGGGGAGAAGGCTCCAGCAGCCAACTTGGCGATGACACGAGTGCCGCTGTAGACGCTCTTGAGCACGGGTTTGCGGATGCCAGTCGAGCCTCGATGTTTATCTCGCTGGGATTCTTGTTGCTGGGCTTCGCGGCTGCCGTGTGGCTGCATCTTGTGGCGCGCCGCCGTGACGCCGTAATCGTGAACGAGTAGCGCTAGCAGCATCCAGAGCTTGTCGTCTCGACAATGTTTTGGAGACTACGAGAGGATCGCGTCGACCAAAAGGACGGCGTCTTGCGGTTCAGTCCCGCCGCCGCCGATGGCCTTGAGAATAAGCGCTCCGACAAGTGCTTCGCTGAGTTCGGCTACGGGCCTATTGGGGGAGAGTTGCCCGGCCTCGACGCCCGCAGTGAGACGTGCCAAAACTGATTGGTGGCCTCCCAGCGTTTCCCTCAGTCGTTGGCCGATCTGCTCGTTGGCGGTGGCAGCAGCGATGAGAGATGTTACGAGTCCACGACCTGCAGGGTCTCGCATCAGTTCGAAGATTTGGCCGACCCAATCGATCAGATCGATCCGAAGGTCACCGGTATCGGGCAGCGATAGGCGGTCTGGGAAGAGGCGCCCCTCAAGCAGGCATTCGGCGACGAGGTCACTCTTGGTGGACCACCAGCGGTAGATGGTCTGTTTACCAACGCCAGCTTGAGCAGCGACTCCCTCGATGGTGAGGCTCGCATAACCGCGCTCTTGGAACTGGCTCGAAACGGCGTCCAAGATCGCCTGTCGAGATTTTTCACTGCGAGGCGCGCCCCGTCGTGAACTCAACATGGCCCCCATTCTACCTCCAGTAATCAGCGAGACGCACCGTTGCGTATTATTAACCTACCGTAACTACGAAGGGCAGAACTCCGATGGCTGAATTCCTGTTCCGGCTTGGTCAATTCTCGGCGCGACGAGCATGGCAGGTCATCGTCTCGTGGTTGGTGGTCGTGGCGCTCGCCGGGACCGCTTACTTCTTTGGAGCTGGCGCACTTTCCAATACGTTCGACATTCCGGGGATGCCTTCATCGGAAGTCGTGGACGAGTTGAGCGAGAAACTCCCGGATTTTGCGGGCGCCGCCGGCACTGTCGTGTTTCATACCGAAGACGGCTCTGCATTCACGACAAAGCAGCGAGCAGAGATCAGCGCCCTCGTCGATTCGGCTCAAGAACTCGATGCTTTGACCGAAGTTATCGACCCTTTTGCGACGGAAGTAGACCGGGCTAAAAGCGCTGCGACGTTGGCGGAGGCAGTCAAGCAGGTGGCCAAAGCCCGCAAGCAAATCAACAACGGCCAAGAGCAACTGAATGCTGCGCGCGCGGAACTCGAAGCGGGACAAGCGCAACTTGACGCAGGTCGACAACTCGCCGTCCAGTACGGTGTCGACACGGCTCAGTTCGATGCTCCTCAAGCGCAAATTGATGCTGGTCTTGCTGAAGTCAATAAGCAGCAAAAGAAACTCGATGCGGGACGTGCCGAGCTTGAAGCCAACGCTGTGACGGTCGAGCAGGGTCAGCAGTTGCAGGATCTCGCCGACGGCATCCGCATGGTTTCAGGCAACGAGAACGCCGCATTGGTGCAGGTGATTTTCGCTGAGACTCGGCTCGAACTCACGCCCGAGTCGCAAGCGTCAGTGGTTGATCATTTCACGTCCGCCGATGTCGACGGGGTTGAAGTCGATTTCTCGACGGACATTGTCCAAGGAATTCCGCAGGTTTTAGGTGTCGGCGAAGCAGTAGGCGTCGCGATCGCAGCAGTGGTGTTGCTCATCATGCTCGGATCCGCGATTGCTGCGTCATTCCCGATCGTGACGGCGCTGGTCGGTGTCGGAGTTGGCGTTCTGTCGACTCTGGCATTCTCTGGAACTGTCGAGATGGCTTCGGTGACACCTGTTCTAGGCGTCATGCTGGGCCTCGCGGTCGGCATCGACTACTCGCTGTTCATTGTGAACCGCCACCGTAAGCAACTTCTCCAAGGATCCGAAGTGCACGAGTCCATCGGGCTCGCCAACGGTACTGCGGGCAACGCAGTGGTCTTCGCCGGCTCGACCGTTGTCATCGCGCTCGTTGCACTCAACATCACAGGTATTCCGTTCCTTGCGATGATGGGCACCGTCGCCGCGATCTGCGTCGCGGTTGCCGTACTCATCGCGATCACCTTGACGCCAGCGTTACTCGGACTGGCCGGGGACCGCATTTTCAACCGCAATACGCGTCGGCGCGTGGTTGAGGGCCGTGAATCCAGCATGAAGGTAGACCGGTCTGTGTTGGGCAAGCGTTCGTGGCGGGCAGCGCCCATGCCGACGTGGCGGGCAATCCTCACCTCAGTTCTGGCGGTATCGGTGTTACTTGTTTTGGCGATTCCGGCGCTCTCGATGCGTCTGGGACTGCCGGACGGTTCGAGCCAACCAAAGGACTCGACGGCTTTTGCAGCGCACACGGTCATCGTTGATGAGTTCGGTGAAGGCGTGAACGGCCCAGTACTGGTGGCAGCGAACCTGGCGAAGCCAGTCACCGACGAAAACTTGGTCGAGACGCAAGCGCTCATCTCGTCAAAGATTGCGCGCCTAGATGCGGTGCACGCGATCGCCCCGATTGGTGTTTCGAAAGACAAGAAACTTATCGCGTTCCAAATCGTTCCGGCGGAGGGGCCGAACAGCGAAAGCACGGAGGCGCTGATTCATAACCTGCGAGACATGGGTCCTGTTGGAGACGGAATCGAGCTGGGTATCGGAGGCCAAGCGGCCATGAATGTCGATATCTCAGAGAGCCTGAGCGATGCACTGCCCTTGTACTTGGGCGTGGTAATCGGCCTGTCGTTGATCATCTTGATCATCGTGTTCCGTTCCTTCTTGGTGCCACTCATCGCTACCGGAGGTTTCATTTTGTCGCTGTTCGCGACGTTTGGTGCGGTCGTGGCCGTGTTTCAGTGGGGCTGGTTGGCGGACCTCTTGGGAATCACGCCAGGGCCGTTGCTCAGTTTCTTCCCGGTGATTCTGGTCGGCATCCTGTTCGGTTTGGCGATGGACTATCAGTTGTTCTTGGCGACGGGAATGCGTGAGGCCTACGTACATGGATCTTCGGCGCAACTCGCCGTGGTTCAAGGACTGCGCACCGGCCGAACCGTGGTCATCGCGGCTGCACTCATCATGGTCGCGGTGTTTGGCGGGTTCATCTTCGCGCACGACTCCATGATTCGACTGATGGGCTTCGGGCTCGCCTTCGGCGTCTTCGTCGACGCGTTCGTGGTACGACTGTTGCTCATGCCAGCATTGATGCACTTGCACGGCAAAGCCGTGTGGTGGTTCCCGGCTTGGTTGGACCGCATCGTGCCGGATATCGACGTTGAAGGAGCGGCGCTCGAACGGCGTCACCCCTTGCACCACTGATAGGGGAGCGGGTTCAACCTAACTGCGTTGAACCCGCAAGATCCTAAATCCTTTGGCACTGTGCAGGCGCTCGGTGGGCCAGCCTTGTTCGGTTAGCCACCGTTGCAGGCTGTCTGAACCGAGATTCTTGCCGACCACGAGGAACGCTTGGCCGCCAGGATTCAGGCGGGGCAGCCAAGTTAGAAGCAGTTCATGCAGTG
>JAAZCT010000157.1 GCA_012513165.1 Actinomycetales bacterium | reverse complement strand
CCCTTTCAACAGATCGGCACAACGCGTTAAAAATTTGGAGAAAACTTAACACATTTCCGCAACGTGTAAGCGGTTCTTGCCCGTTCAACTACCCGCCCCGAATGCCCGCTCAATACATTAAAACCATGACAAGAGCCGAGATGTCTGACCACCACATGGCAGGATCAAGTTATGTGCGACATCGAGGCGGCAACACAAGACTGCGCGTTTTGCCTCGGCCGTGCCGCAGGGCGCAGAGGCGAGCCCGCAGCGAGTAACCCCTACCCCCAGGTGGCAGCGCGCCGGTATGCGCTTATGGGAGCAAGAGTTGGTGATGGTGGTGCGTTCTTCGTCGGACAACTGAGCAGTCCCTAGTTTGATGCCGTTACCTTTTGAGTAGAGGATGGCATTACACCTAAGGAAACCAATCCTGCTGTCAAGGAGTGGGCCGCGAGGCTCGTAGGGGAGCATCGAACCGAGAATCCGTCGAGTTCTAAGGCAATCGCGCCACAACCCATAAAGCGCTGAGCAGAAATTCGTTCTCGAAATAAAAGTGCAGGCTTGCGCCACCGTTTTCCACCAACATGCGGTCGCAAGTCACGCATGATTGGGTCTAGGCTGGAGCAGTGAACGAACTTCCTGCACCGCTGGAGATCCCCGGCGCAACTCACCTGCACTCGGGCAAAGTCCGCGACTTGTACACGCTCGAAGACGGCAACCTGCTGATGGTCGCCTCAGACCGGATCAGCGCCTATGACTTCATCTTGGAGCCGGCGATCCCAGACAAGGGCGCGATCCTGACGCGGATGTCGTTGTGGTGGTTCGATCAGCTCGCCGCCGTGATCCCCAATCACGTTATTAGCGATGAGGTCCCCGACGTGGTGGCTGGGCGCGCATTGATCGTGGAACCTCTCGATATGTTCCCCGTCGAGTGCGTGGCGCGGGGTTATCTCACGGGTTCGGGTTTGATTGACTACCGCGAGACCGGCCAAGTGTGCGGAATCGACCTGCCTGCCGGTCTGGTGGACGGCTCGAAACTGCCTGAGCCGATCTTCACACCAGCGTCCAAGGCTGAGTTCGGTGATCACGACGAAAACATCACCTTCGCTGACGTTGAGACTGCCGTGGGCGCGCCAACTGCAGCAGCACTTCGTGAACTCACACTATCGATCTATGAACTGGCCGAAGGGATCGCCCGCGAGCAGGGGATCATCCTCGCCGACACGAAGTTTGAGTTCGGCAGCCGTGCCGACGGCATCATCGTGCTGGCAGACGAAGTGTTGACCCCAGATTCGTCGCGCTTTTGGCCCGTCGAAGACTACGAGCCTGGTCGGGCGCAACCGTCCTTCGATAAGCAGATCGTGCGGAATTGGCTGACCTCGGCTGAATCGGGTTGGGATAAGGCTTCAAACACGCAACCTCCCGCGCTGCCGGAAGCCGTCGTGGAGCGCACTCGTGCTCGGTATATCGAAGCCTATGAGAGGCTGACCGGCGAGACTTGGTGATACCCGGTTAGATTGGACTAGGCACGAAAAAGTGTCGTGGCTCACAATCTAGAGGAGTAGTTCCGTGGGGAATCTCGCGTCAGTTTTGGAAGATTCGGTAGCGAAATATGCTGACCGCACCGCGATTGTTTTTGGTGATACTCGGCTCACCTATGCGCAAGTCAATGGTGCCGCAAATCAGGTAGCCAATCTGCTGGTATCTCGAGGGATCAAGCCAGGGGACAAGGTCGCGATCTCGATCCCGAACTTGCGGTATTTCACCATCATCTATTTCGGAATCCTCAAAGCTGGTGCGGCTGTCGTGCCGCGCAACGTGCTGCTCACGGCCCGTGAAGTCGCTTACCACCTCGATGATTCTGATGCTGTCGCGTATTTTGCCTTCGAGGGCACCGCAGATCTGCCGATTGGCGATGTCGCCTGGGACGGGTTCCAGCAAGTTGACGGCTGCAAAGACTTCTTCCTAATCAAACTTGATTCCGCGGCGCCGGCGCCATTGGAGTTGCCTGAGTACTACGCGCCGCTCGTTGCCGAGCAATCTCCCGTGTTCGAAACGGTTGCTACCGCCGACTCTGATACGGCCGTGGTGCTGTACACCTCGGGCACCACCGGGCAACCCAAAGGGGCCGAGCTCAGTCACAGCAACTTGATCGCGAACGCCGCGCTCGGAGTCTCCTGTTTTGCTGCCGACGAGAGCAACCCAGACACCTACCTGGTGGTCCTGCCTCTGTTCCACATCTTCGGTCAGACGGTGGTGCAAAACGGCGCACTGCTGTACGGCGGAACGATGGTGTTACTGCCGCGTTTTGAAGCAGAAGCTGCACTCGGGCTCATGCTCAAAGAGAAGGTCACGTTCTTCGCTGGTGTGCCCACGATGTACTGGGGCTTGTTGCAAACGCTTGGCGACGGCCGTGACGTGACTGCGATTGCCGAGAACATCCGTGTGGCGGTCTCCGGTGGCGCTGCACTGCCGGGCGAGATTCACCGCCAGTTCAAGGAGAAGTTCGGAGTGACGATCCTCGAAGGCTACGGCTTGTCTGAGACTTCGCCGGTCGCTGCATTCTCGGTCTATGGCGAAGAGCCGGTGGTTGGCTCGATTGGAAAACCAGTGGCAGGCGTCGAAATGAAACTGATCCACGCAGACTGGTCCGATGTCGAAGACGACCCCGATGCGATCGGTGAAATCGCGATCAAGGGCCACGGCATCATGAAGGGCTACTACCAGCGCCCTGCAGCCACAGAAGAAGCAATCCAAGGCGAATGGTTCCGGACGGGCGACCTCGCCAAGAAGGACGCCGACGGCTATTACTTCATCGTGGACCGCAGCAAGGACCTCATCATTCGCGGTGGCTACAACGTGTATCCGCGCGAACTCGAAGAAGTGCTCATGTCACATCCTCAGGTGTCATTGGTTGCGGTGATCGGCGTGCCTCACGATTCACACGGCGAAGAGATCAAAGCGGTGGTTGTGCGCGAACCGAACGCCACGATCACCGAAGACGAGCTGCGTGCTTGGGGCAAAGAGCAGTTCGCGGCCTACAAGTACCCGCGGATCGTCGAGTTTGCGGACGCCTTGCCGATGACAGCCACCGGCAAGATCCTCAAACGCGAACTGTCTTAATAGCCGCGATCGCTCAGTGACGGCCGAGTGCGCGGTACTGCCATCCGGCAGCCCGCCACTTGGCCGGATCCAGGGCGTTGCGTCCATCGACCAGCACCCGCTGCGACACGAGGCCACCCACGTATTCAGGGTCGAGTTCAGCGAACTGGGCCCACTCAGTGAGCAGCAACACGATTTCTGCGCCGTCGAGGGCCTGCTCAAGATCATCGACATACATCAAATTCGGGTATGCAACGCGGGCATTATTCAGTGCGGCGGGGTCAGTCACCGTGACGGTGGCGCCTTGCAGGCGGATCTGCTCGGCCACGTTCAGTGCCGGCGAATCACGGATGTCATCGGAGTTCGGCTTGAACGCTGCGCCCAATACGGTCACCTTGCGGCCATGAAGCGATCCGCCAAGTTCTTCGCGCGCCAAATCAACGGTACGCACGCGGCGACGCGTGTTGATCGCGTCCACTTCGGCCAAGAAACTGAGCGTCTGGTCTGCTCCGAGTTCTCCGGCGCGAGCCATGAACGCGCGAATGTCCTTCGGCAAGCAGCCTCCGCCGAAGCCTAGGCCTGCGTTCAAGAACTTGCGTCCGATGCGGTCGTCCATGCCGATCGCATCAGCAAGGAGCGTGACGTCCGCGCCAGTGCGCTCACACAATTCGGCCATCGCGTTGATGAAGGAAATCTTGGTAGCGAGGAACGAGTTCGCGGCAACTTTCACCAACTGGGCGGGGGCCGGATCCATGATCAGGCGAGGCGTGTCATCGGCCAAGATCGCGGCGTACACGCCGTCGAGTGCAGCGATTGCTGCCTCGGCCCGGGGGCTCTCGTCGATACCGTACACCAACCGGTCTGGGTGGAGCGTGTCTTGCACGGCGAAGCCCTCGCGCAGGAACTCCGGGTTCCAAATCAAGGTGGCCTCTGGCTCGGCCAAAGCGAGGCGCTCGGCGAGGTGTTCGGCGGTTCCGACGGGGACAGTCGACTTGCCCACAATGACGTCGCCCGGCTTCACGATGCTGAGCAGGGACGTGAATCCAGCTTCCACGAACTGCATATCTGCGGCGTTCTCGCCGGGCTTCTGGGGTGTTCCTACACACAAGAAGTGGACCGTAGCGTCGGCGGCTTCTTTGATGTTGGGGCTGAACTTCAGGCGGCCTGTTTCGCCTGCGCTGGTGAGCAATTCGGGAAGCCCCGGCTCGAAGAACGGCGCTTTGCCGGCCGAGAGGCTCTCGACTTTCCAGGGGTCGGTATCGATACCAACCACGTGGTGGCCAAGCTCCGCCATGCTCGCCGCATGCACGGCACCCAAATATCCGCAACCAATGACACTGATGTTCATGTCGATACCGTACCGGGCGCGGCTAGACTATGGGGAGAGTAGTCAATCTTAGTTGGGAGCACCCTGTGGTCCGCGTGATCGTAGATGTCATGCCAAAGCCAGAAATCCTGGATCCTCAAGGCAAAGCGGTGCTTGGCGCCCTGCCTCGTCTCGGGTTCACTGGCATTAGCGAAGTCCGTCAAGGTAAGCGATTCGAACTCGAAGTGGAAGCGGCAGATGATGCCACCCTCGCCGAAATCGCCGAAGTGGCTCAGACGCTGCTATCCAACCCCGTGATCGAAGACTTCGTCGTCCGGGTAGACGCATGACCTCCATTGGAGTTGTCACGTTCCCCGGTTCGCTCGACGATCGCGATGCGCGCACCGCGATCGCAGCGGCCGGCGGCGAGGCTGTCGCGCTGTGGCACGGCGATGCTGATCTGCGTGGCGTCGACGCCATCGTGTTGCCGGGCGGGTTCTCCTACGGCGACTACTTACGCTGTGGCGCGATCGCTAGCTTCGCGCCCGTGATGGAACGAGTGATCGAAGCAGCTCACGCGGGCACGCCGGTTTTGGGGATCTGCAACGGATTCCAGATCTTGTGCGAATCACACCTCTTGCCGGGCGCCTTGATTCGCAACGACCATCGTACGTTCTTGTGCCGCGACCAGGACTTGATCGTCGAGAATTCCTCCACCGCATGGACGAATGATTACACCGAGGGCCAGCGCATCACCATCCCACTGAAGAACGGCGAGGGTGGTTTCGTTGCCGACGAGCAAACAGTGGCGATGCTTGAAGCAGAGGGTCGCGTCGTGTTCCGTTATGCCGACGTCAACCCGAACGGCTCCGTCAACAACATCGCGGGCATCACCAACGAACGCGGCAACGTGGTCGGGCTGATGCCTCACCCAGAGCACGCCATCAGCGATCTGACGGGCCCCGGCACCGACGGGCTGCCGTTCTTCACCTCAGCGCTCAAGGCCTTGGTTTCCTGATGAACACCGAGGTCACCTTCAACTCCGAACTCGAACGCTACGAGATCACGGTTGATGGTGAGTTCGCTGGCCACGTCGATGCGCACGATGACGGGGACGTCATCAAGATGCCCCATACGGTGGTGCTCGAGAAGTTCGGCGGTCAAGGTTTGGCCGGAGTTCTTGGGGGTGCTGCGCTTGACGATATTCGCGCGCGCGGCCGGATGATTGCCCCGAGGTGCCCGTATATCGTGGCCTTCTTGGAAAAGCATCCCGAGTACGCTGATTTAGAGAAATAACCGCCTAGTGCAACTGGCGTGTTTCGAGGCCGACTCGCCGCGAATTCTAGGGTTAGTTCATGCCATGACGTCAGCCATTTGTGGTGTTACTGTGACATTGAGGCCAAAGGTTTTGGTCGCTGCGGCGCTGGAGCCGCGCACATAGAGCGGGGCGCACAGTATGAATGAATTTTGGCAGATGTTCTGGTGGATGATCGAGTTCTTCTTGATCGTTGCCTACTTGATTATCCTTTTCAACATCCTCTCCGACTTGTTCCGGGATCACGAAACCGGTGGATTCGTCAAGGCCATCTGGATCTTCTTCTTGTTGTTCGTGCCTTTCTTGACAGCATTCTTGTACGTCGTGATTCGTGGTAAGGGTATGGCCGAACGCTCCGTAGCTGCCCATGCGCAGGCTAAATCCCAAGCCGATACATACATCCGTGAAGTCGCTGGAACTGGTCCTGCGGCCGAAATCGCCACCGCAAAAAATTTGCTCGATTCGGGCGCTATCACAGTTGAAGAGTTTGAAGCGCTTAAAGCTCGCGCGTTGGCCTGAGCACGCAACTTGGACACATTCACGCAAGTTCAACTAGGGAGGTACTACTCATGATTCGGTTTTTGATTCGTACTGCAGTGTTCTTGGCATCCGCGGCAGTTGGCCTGTGGGTTACGTCGTTGGTGATTGATGGGGT
>JAAZCT010000156.1 GCA_012513165.1 Actinomycetales bacterium | reverse complement strand
GATCTCGTCTGCCTGTTGACGCCCAGCGGCGAGAGAACAGCGCAGCCCAGCACTCGCATTACTGACGAAGCGGCCCAACTGGCTGATTTCTATCGAGACATGGTGTTGATTCGGCGCATGGACACCGAGGCGTATGCCCTGCAACGTCACGGCGAACTGGGATTATGGGCGCCGCTCTTCGGCCAAGAGGCCGCTCAAATCGGAGCCGGCCGTGCCCTCGCCACGCAAGACTGGGTATTCCCGAGCTACCGCGAACACGGGATCGGATGGTGTCGCGGAATCGGACCCGAGCAACTGCTCGGCACCTTTCGAGGCACCGAAATGAGCGGCTGGGACCCGAACGAATACCGCTACGCTTTCGGCCAAATCATCATCGGAGCCCAAACTCTGCACGGCGTGGGCTATGCGATCGGACTCCAGCTAGACGGACTCGTTGGCAATGACGATCCGAGCCGCGATACTGCGGTGCTCACTGCCTTCGGCGACGGAGCGACCAGCCAAGGTGCCGTCGCGGAAGCGATGATGTGGGCGGCCAGCCACCAGGCTCCGGTCGTGTTCTTTTGTCAAAACAACCACTACGCGATCTCGGTTCCAGTCTCTCGTCAAAGTCGCACTCCGCTGGCAGACCGTGCCAAAGGGTTCGGTTTCGACGGTGTTCGCGTGGACGGAAACGACGTGCTCGCCTGCTACGACACCGTCGGCGCGGCGCTCGACAAAGCCCGCGCGGGCGGTGGGCCGACACTCATCGAGGCCGTCACCTATCGCAGGGGTCCGCACACCACCTCCGACGACCCGAGCCGCTATCGCGAATCGCTCGAAGAACAAGACTGGGCGAAACGCGACCCCATCGATCGCGTTCGCCTGCGCCTCGAAGCGCTCGGAACCGCTCCAGACTTCTTCGCCGCGATCGACGCTGAAGCCGAGACACTGGGCGCGAGGACCAGAGCAGCCTGCCTCGCACTGCCCGAACCAGACCTTGGCGAACTTTTCGACAACGTCTTCGTCGAACCCGACGCGCACCTTCGGGCCCAACAAGCGGAGTATCGCTCGTGGAACCACCTCACGGGAGGTGCCGCATGACCGAGAAACTCGCACTCGGCCAAGCACTCAACCTCGGGCTACGTCACGCTATGGAAGCCGATCCGAAGGTCCTGCTGATGGGTGAAGACATCGGCCGACTCGGGGGAGTATTTCGCGTCACCGAAGGTCTCCAGAAGGACTTCGGGCCCGACCGAGTCCGAGACACGGCCTTGGCAGAGTCCGCGATCGTCGGGACCGCGGTGGGAATGGCAATGCGCGGCTACCGGCCGGTCATCGAGATTCAGTTCGACGGCTTCGTGTTCGTGGCCTACGACCAGATCATCAACCAAGTGGCGCGGCTGCACTTCCGCAGTCACGGCTCGGTACGCATGCCGATCGTGATTCGCATCCCCTACGGCGGAGGGATCGGCGCGGTCGAGCACCACTCCGAATGCCCGGAGTCCTATTTTGCGCAAGTGCCCGGGCTCAAGGTGCTCACCTGCTCCACACCGCAGGACGCGTACTCGCTGATGCGGCTGGCAATCGCCTCAGATGATCCCGTCGTGTTTTTGGAACCCAAACGGCGCTACTGGCAATCGGGCGAGGTGGACTCAACTGAACCAGGCTCGTGGACTTCGAAACTCGTACGAAGCTCCCCGAACGCCAGCGCGACCCTGATCGGCTACGGGCCGATGATGGCCACCTGCCTCGAAACTGCCGATGTCGCGGCTGCCGAGGGTATCGAGTTGGACGTGATCGACTTGCGAACGCTCTCGCCGCTGGATCTGGAACCTGTGTTTGAGTCGGTGCGCCGCACCGGGCGCGCGATCGTGACTCACGAGGCTCCCGGCAATCTCGGACTCGGTGCCGAAATCGCCAGCCGGATCACACAAGAGTGCTTCTACTCACTCGAGGCGCCCGTCCTGCGGGTGACCGGCTATGACATTCCTTATCCGCCGAGTCGGATCGAACACGACCACCTTCCGGATGTGGATCGACTCATGGACGCACTCGAACGATCGGGGGACTGGTGATGGCTGAATTTCGCATGCCCGACGTGGGTGAGGGGCTCACCGAAGCCGTGGTGTTGACCTGGCGAGTGGCGGTGGGCGATCAGATTTCGATCAACGATGTGTTGCTAGAAATTGAGACCGCCAAATCGGTTGTGGAACTCCCGAGCCCCTACGCCGGAACGATCGGGGAGTTGCTGGTCGAGGAGGGGCAGACCGTCGACGTGGGAACCGCAATCGTCCGGATCGATCAAGAGGCTACGGCGGCGAGGTCGAGCAGCGAAGGTCCCGAGGGTGGTGTCCTGGTGGGCTACGGCCCTCGAGATCAGCAAACCCGTCGGCGTCGACGCGGCGAACAACCACCGACTGAACCCCAGGCGCCGCGTGCAGAGGCGCCCCGCGTAGAACCACCGATGCCCGAAGCGACCCATCCAGTGGTCCTCGCCAAGCCGCCCGTGCGCCATCTTGCTAAGGAGTTGGGTATCAATCTCGCGGACGTGCCACACGAGGGCGAGTGCGTCACGCGCGCCGATGTGGAGGCGTGGGCGCTAGAACAATCTGGTGGTCAGCAGGCGGGGAGTCTGGCCTCACCGCCGTCACCGCTGGTCGCGCGGGGTGAAAGTCGTCGCGAGCCCATCTCGGCGGTGCGCAAAGCGACGGCCGAAGCCATGGTTTCCTCGGCGTTCACCGTCCCTCACGCAACCGAATGGGTGACTGTCGATGTCTCTGCATCCGTTGCGCTCGTTGACCAGATGCGCGCTGATCGGGCGTTCGCCGATACGCCGGTTTCGATCTTGCTGCTCGCCGCGAAAGCCGTGTGTCTGGCTTTGAAGCGGCACGAGTCCTTGCATGCGCAGTGGGCCGAAACTGAGATCGTGTATCCCGCACATATTGGGCTGGGAATCGCGGCGGCGACAAATCGTGGGCTGCTGGTTCCGGTGGTTCCAGCCGCAGACAGGCTGTCGACGCCCGAGCTAGCCGCGAGCATCAAAGACTTGGTCGCGACAGCCCGTGCCGGACGGTTGCAGCCGGAACAGATGCAGGGCGGTACCTTCACCATCACCAACGTAGGCGTCTACGGCGTCGACGGTGGAACGCCGATCCTGCCGCCGGGCCAGACCGGGATACTCGCATTAGGAGCAGTCGCTCGCCGACCGTGGGTGGATCAGGAGACCGACGAGATTGTGCCTCGGTGGGTCACCACGTTGGCGCTCAGCTTCGACCATCGAGTGGCCGATGGCGAACAGGCGTCCTTGTTCCTTACTGACGTGGCACGACTGCTCGAAAACCCGGGGTGGGCTGTCACATTTTGACGTCCTGAGCTGACACCTATGATGAGGAAGTGAATACACGCGTGCCGGGCCACTACCGCGGCGCCTATATCGTCTGGCCGATCGCGCTGGCCACCTATCTGATCGCGGTATTCCACCGGTCTTCGCTCGCGGTCGCCGGCATCACGGCGTCCGAGCGCTTCGATATTAACGCTGCGCAACTCGCCACCTTCGTCACACTCCAGTTGCTCGTTTATGCGGGCATGCAGATCCCAGTCGGCTTGCTCGTCGACCGTTTCGGACCACGCGCTGTGATGTTGACCGGTGCGGTGACTCTCACGTTCGCCCAGTTCGCGTTCGGCATGGCTGACTCTTACGGCATGGCCTTGGTCGCCCGGTTCTTTGTCGGTATGGGCGACGCGATGACTTTCGTGTGTTTGCTGCGGCTGGTCAATTCATGGTTTACGGTGCGGATGATCCCTCAGATCACTTTGATTACCGGGCCGATCGGTCAGTTGGGAGCCATCGCAGCGGCGGTGCCCATGACCTGGGCCTTGAGTACTTTCGGTTGGACCACAGCGTATGTGTTCACGGCTGGCTTGAGTGCTGTCTCGGCGCTTGCGGTGCTGCTGTTGGTGAAGGATGATCCCAGCGCGCGGACGGTTCGTGGGGCGGCGTTGTCCTGGGTCAACATCAAGAGCACGTTGAGCGCTTCGTGGCGTGAACCTGGAACACGACTGGGGTTCTGGATGCACTTCACCACTCAATTCAGCGCCAACATGTTGGGATTGTTGTGGGGATTCCCGTATTT
>JAAZCT010000155.1 GCA_012513165.1 Actinomycetales bacterium | reverse complement strand
TGACTTGACTGAAAGCCAGTTTTTAGTTCCCGACCGTTCGTTGGTGGTGGGCGCGGACGACCACAAGTGGGGGCCCGCGCCGTTTCACTTTGCCGATGAGTACTACGAGGCCTTCATCGCGCTCTTGGAGCGGTCCCTGTCAGTCGACGAGTGAGTTCCGATGCTTGCGCTCGACACCGCCCAAAAGAGCAATTTCCTGCGGTATGACAATGCTCGAAGCAGACTGGGCCCGAACCCGGGCGGCCGCTGCTTGGGACTTTTCGAGGAACACGTCCGGATGCGCGTATAGATCGCGAATCGCGGCGGCCAATCCGGCGCTGTCTTCGTCCGGAGCCAAGTAGCCTTCCGCAGAGGAAACAAACTCGGGGACCGCCGCAACGTCGTTGGTGATGGCGACTAAGCCTGACGACATTGCTTCGTCGCGGGAGACGCCCTGAGAGTCCATCCGCGTCGGGACCAAGAAGACGCCAAACTCCTTGTGCAGGTCTGCGATTTCGTGTTGTGTGAGGAAACCTTGGCGCAGCGTCACGTTCGGAAGATCCCGAATGGGTTCTGTTGTCGACTCAAAGAGGTGGCCGTCGCCGATGAACACGAACTCGAGCTGATCAAACCAAGGTTCAGAACTCAGTTCGAGCACGGCCGCCACGGCAAGATCGTTGGCGTAGGTGCGACTTGCGTACGGCCTGATGCTGAGAATCTTCAAGCGTTGACTTTCGGGCTTCTCAACGTACGTGAAAAGGTCCGTGTCGATCGGATTGTGTACGACGTGCACGTCCGACGGCGGGATAGTTCGCTCGATATCCACTTGAGCTTCGTCGATGAACTGTTGTGAGACAGCGACAACGGCGAAGTCCGCGGGTGGGTTGTCGAAGACCTCGCGCCAAAGTGCAAGTCGTTTGTCGGAGGCTGGTTTGGCAGCCTCGAGCTTTTCCGGGGTTTCATAGTTGAATGCCCGCCGCCACCAAGGTTGGATGTCAGATCCGTGGATCCAAACGCGAACGCGATGAGTTTCTTTGAATGGTTTGATCACGTTCCAGATGCGTGCGTCTAAGAAATGAACGGCAATAGTGTCGTAGACGCCGCTGGCGATCTGCGCTGCCAAATCGGCAGCTCCGCCGGTGCGTGTCTCGATACCGTCATACTCGGCAAAACCAGCTGTCTCCGATGGGTTCAAGAGAAAGACATCGGGTGTGAGCCCGTGCTGCGCGTAGTTCCGCAATCGGGAGTGAAGGAAGCCGAACCGATACGGGTGTTCATAGGTCGGGTAGTGAGTACTGACAATCAGCACTCGACGCGTCGAATTTGGCGTATATGCGGTGATGCGATCAGGGCTGAGGTTCCACGCGTGAATGATTGCGGTGCCCGAGTTGTTGAACCTGAGCCCGAACTCGCATGACACCGAACCTTCGGGGGGTTTAACGGTTGTCAGCGCGTTTGCTGGATAAATTGGTGATTTGAGGTTGTTTCCGTCAGCATCGAAGTAACGCACCGTCGGTCTGACGATGGCGGCTTGTGAAGTATCGAGAGAGATGTTCAGTAAACCGTCTTTCAAGACATCCTGGAGCGGGATTCTAGTTTTGGTCCAGCGGCTCTTTCCGGTGCCGGGTTCGAGGGCAGAGGCGACGCGGACCCCGCCTTCCACTCGAGCAGTGTTGATGCCTTTGGTGCGAATAAGTTTGGAGTGGTAGACCTTCGGGGAAATCACCGTGCGGTCAAGCGCCGGGATCGGAACCGCTTCAACCCCCGCTAAGACGGCGCTCACGTCGCAGCCCTGATCTATATCGAGGTCACTTGATACCAGGTCAAGAATGCTCTGAGCCGCGTTTGCCCCGTTGAGGCAGTAATCAAAGCGATCGATCGTGAACTGCGTCGACGGTTGTAAGAGCGATTCGTCGGCGTGGAGCGCTTCTGAGATTGTGGGAGCGTCGAGGGCTCCAAGCCGCACGATCGCCTGACGGGGCGTCAACCCTTCGGTGCTCCGGTATGCGCCCTTCGAACCGTTCCAGGAAATGTCTGAACTGTACTCAGCGACGTGGCGACGGCCGATAACCTGCGCCTCGCAATACCCGCCGGCAAGAGCGAGGTCTAGGAGGTAATGGTCTCCGTGCCAATCGCTGGGGTGCATGACCGTCCAAGCGAAGGCCTCGGGGTCGGCGACATGAGAGATCGTGTCGCTGCTGTCGATTGCGACAAAGCCGAAGCCTTGGTCGCGGGCGAGCTCGCTGACCTCACGCGAATCGCTGACCAACACAAGCTGAGGATCAACACCCTGTTGGCGATGCACTGTGGCGACAACGTGCTCGGCTTCTCCGAGCGAAGAGACCGGCGAGAGCACTGTGATCTTTTTGCGATTGAAATGGTATTCCGTGCCGCTGATTCGGCTCGATAAATAGCGCAAGCGTTCCTCGAAGGTATGTTCATGATGAACTTTTCGGATGCCCGCCAACCGCAGTCGGTCGTAAGCGTCCACATCCTCGCGCAGCGCTGCAAGGATCTGTGACGTTTGATGAGCAGAATCCGTCATGGGCACGAGATCGCCGAGCATGACCTTGAGCCCTCGGGCGTAGTTCGAGATCGTCACAGTCCCGCAAGCCAGGAGTTCGTACGCGCGCCTGGCGAACATCGTCTGCGAGTTCTTCACCGAATTCAAGTTGAGTGAAAAGCGGTACCCCTTGTAGGCGATGTCAATTTGTGACGGGTGAAGAGTTCCCGCGATGTACTCCGAGAACTTTTCGGGGAACAGGTGATTCGCTCTGGTCGTGCCGTGGTTTCGATCGAAAATCGTGACGGGCATGACAGCGCTTGCGCCGTCGAGGAGCGAGTCGAGATCACGCATTCTTTCGGGGTACCGCGTGTAGTAGGCGCCTGCGAAAGAAAGTGCATCTTCGCGTGGCGGACCCGATTCCACTGGATTGTGTACTGACGGCTGCGCCGCGAACGGCAGAAGGAAAACG
>JAAZCT010000154.1 GCA_012513165.1 Actinomycetales bacterium | reverse complement strand
GCAGTAAGAAATCATCTTCAGCCCCCAACAGGCAGGCCAACCGCACTCGGTATCGCTGCCCCACAGACAGATCGGCGAGCAATCGTGTCGTGTCGGTTTCGGCGTCGAGTGCTTCGAGCGCGATCTGTACGCGGCGCTCGGCATCCCACGCGTCGAGCGCTTCAGCACCTTCCAATGCCGCGGCATACTGCTCTGCGGCCTCGTCACTCCCATCCGCAAGAGCAGCAGCAGCGGCGTCGAGCGCGGCCAGCGCTGCGAGCGGTTCAGCGATTGCCTCCGCGACGGCCTGCCCAACGGTGCGGTTGTCGGTGGAGTCCATCTCTTGTTCAGCGAGCCCGAGTGTGCCGATGCGCTGGATCATTCCACTATCAGGCACCAGCGTGCCCGCGAGCGCGTGCAGAAGTGTGGTCTTTCCGCGACCGTTCTCTCCGACAATCGCCACACGAGACGCGGGAGTGACGACGAGATCGACATGGTTGAGCACCGGGGTTACGCCTCGCATTACGGAGACGTCGGAAGCGGTGAGTTGCGCGCGATGGCGCGCCGGATGACGGTTAGTAGGGGTAAGCATTCAAATCCTTCAGCAAGGCGCACCGCGACGAGCCAAACAGCCAGCGGGCACGCAAATGACGGGGACCCTTCCAGGGTCAGAACGAGCGGCCGTCGCTAGCTCGGAGTTGCTCAACGAGCGCGGTAGGCCTACTCAACCGTCACAGGAAATACAAATGCATGCTTCCAGTGTACCCCATAAGGTCGGCAACGCTCAGTCCCCACCTCCGCAACCAAGCATGTAAATGTCGATAGCAGTGCCGACCTCTCAAAGCAGACTGCGAAGCGACGCAAGCCACCGCTGGCGCGTCTCTTCCGGTGATTGTGACCGGCCCGACACCTCAGTAGCGAGAGAGAGGTAAAGCCCCACGAGAATCTGTGGACGCAAGTCAGATGTGTCGGCGGGGTCTATGCCGAGGCGGCGAACGTAGGCATCGCGCAGCCGGATGCTAAGTGACTCATGGAGGTAGGCGAGTTGGCGCTGAACGCGCGCATCGTCGCCAAGCTGATTGCGAATCGCCTGTCGTCGCCTGTCCAGTTCGGTCGTCGGGATCAAGAAGAGTTGCGCAGTCGCCCAGTCAAGCGTCTCGATCGCGTTGAAGTGTGAAGGCGCTGTAAGTACAAGCTCAGCGAGATGCTCTGTGTGATCGTCGCTGAAGAGTGTGAGTTCTTTGTAAGGGAAATAGCGGAAAAAGCTTCGCTGAGATACTCCTGCGCGTTCAACGATGTCTTCGACCTTCGTTTCGTCGTACCCGCGTTCTTCATACAGCTCAATCGCCGCTGTCTGGATCGCGCGGCGCGTAGTGGTCTTGTGTCGCGCACGCGCTCCGGTTTGGTTCGTCATCGCCTCCATTATGGCCGCCATGGGGCATGTTCATCCCTTGTTCACACTCACGCAAACTGGCATATGTGCCACTTATGCATGATGGATCACATGACCGCTCTTGCCCCGCCGAACTGGCGACCACTTCCTCTTCTCGGCCCGCATGTCTCTCCCAACAACGGGTTGTATCGCACTTGCGGCGTAGAAGGAAACGAGTCAACTCAACCTTCAGCAGACCCTATCGACGAGGTTGTGCGGCTGATGCACGACGCTGCGGCGTGGATGTCCGCCAAGGGAACGCCCGCCTGGGACGTCGCGCGGATCGACCGGACATTCGCGGAGACCTTCGTCCTGAGATCCGAGCTCCTAGTCGCGAGTT
>JAAZCT010000153.1 GCA_012513165.1 Actinomycetales bacterium | reverse complement strand
GCGGTTGCCGGTGCAGCGACCGGCGCTTGGTACCTCGGCAGGGCGATCTGGAAGCGAACTCGCTAACCAATCAGGAGAACGGGTTCCCGCGTTCGCCCAGCAAGCGGTACAGCGTCTGCTGGATGTTTTCACGAACCTGATCTGTGACGTTGAACAACAGCATCGGGTCGTCTGCTGATTCCGGCGCATACGCATCCGTGCGAATTGGCTCACCGAACTCGATGATCCACTTGCTAGGCAATGGGATCAGCCCCAGTGGGCCGAGCAGCGGGAAGAACGGCGTGATCGGGATATATGGGATTCCCAACAATCGGGCTAGCGAGGGGATATTTCCAACTAGCGGATAGATCTCTTCGGCGCCCACGATCGACACCGGAATGATCGGCACCTGCGCGCGCATGGCCGCCGACACGAATCCGCCGCGCCCGAAACGCTGCAGCTTGTAGCGTTCGCTGAACGGTTTGCCGACTCCCTTGAACCCTTCGGGCCACACAGCCGCCAGTTCGCCGGTTGTGAGCAGTCGTTCGGCGTCTTGAGCGCATGCGAGAGTCGCTCCGGACTTACGAGCAATTTCACCCACAACGGGCAACTTAAACACGAGATCCGCGCCCAAGGCACGCATCGTGCGCCCGGTGTATTTATTTACCGCGTAACCCGTAATGAGACCGTCGACTGGGACAGTTCCCGAGTGGTTGGCCACCAGCAGCGCGCCACCTTCGGCGGGAATGTTCTCGATTCCTCTGACTTCGAGGCGGAACCACTTCTCGGCGATCGGCCCTACGCCTGCGTTCAAGATTTCGAGGACTTCGGTATCGAGACCGAATTCATCGATCTCGTAGTTTCCACTCATCCGGCGACGCACACTTGCCACGATCGTCGCCAGTTGGCGTTCCCAATCGGCACCAAGAACGCGCTGCGCACCTTCCAAGACGGCCTTCACGATGTCGTCTAGCGCCAAGGCTGGCTGCTCGGGCGCTTCGGTCTTCTTTGGCTTCTCAGTGCTCTGCTTGGCAGCGGCCTTTGTGGGATCGGCGGCCTCGTTTGGCTCCGATGCGGTGTTAGTTGCTTCTGTCGCGCGAGCCGCTTCTTGATCTGGAACCGCCCGCAGATGAGCCCGACGCCCGGCGCTCTTGGCTGCGGGCTTGGCCGCTGAAGCCTTTGCAGGCGCCTTCTTCGCAGCCTGCGCTGCGGGCTTTGGCGCCTCGGCGGAGCCGGGAGCAACTTTAGCCGGAGCTTTCTTCGCGGGAGTTTTCGTCACGGCGGGCTTGGTCGCGGCGGGCTTCGCGGGCGCCTTTTTAGCCGGAGCTTTCTTGGCTGCAGGTTTGGCTGCGGCGGCCTTCGCTGGGGCCTTCTTCGCAGCAGGCTTCGTTCCGCCCGCCAAGGACCGCGCCGCGGAGGACGGGGACGCCGCTTTGCTGCCACGCCCGGCAGCACCAGTGTGTCCGATGGACCGCAGATCATCGTTCACCATCTGGAGCCTCCCAATTGGAACATGCCTGGCCGGAGCGACGCAGCGAACTCTTTGAACGTATCGAGCGTGGAATGCTGCGGCGTGAAACCGAAGGTCTCGCGCAAAGCACTGGTGTCGATCACGCGGCCGTACGTCAAAAGTCGAGAGATATCGGAGGTCATCGGCGTACCCATGAACTTAGAAACGCTGCTAAGCGCACCTGAGAAGCCAACGGGAGGCATCGGAAGCACCGGCCTGCCCAAAATCCGTGCTGCCGGGGACAACATGAGCACACCGGCACCTGCGCCGTTGAACGTCCCACGATGATGTTCGGTGGCCGCTTTCACGATCGCCGTCATGGCATCGTCCGGATGCAGGAACTGCAATCGCGCATCAAACCCGAGCGGTGCGGGCACGACCGGGTTCGCGAAATACCGGCTCAACGGCGTAGAAAACTGATTCGTGACGATATGTGCCAGTCGGAGCGTGGTGGACGTGACGTCGGGGCGGCGCCTTGCAAAGCCGCGCATATATCCCTCGACTTCGACGACGTCTTTAGGGAACCCCGTGTTGACGCCGCCGCGTGCCGTATCCGATTCGCGAAATACGGCAGGGCTGTTCGGCGAGGTGCCATACACGCAAGCGTTTGAGACAAGAACGAAGCGACGGATGCTCGCGGCTCGTTGGCAAGCCGCCATCACTTGCATCGAACCGATCACGTTTATTTCTTTGGCGGAACCGGCGCGCCCTCGCGTCGACAACAAATCCAAGTGGACGACCGTCTCCACGTCTTCGACGGCAATGACTTTGCCAATGACGTTGGTACGAATATCCGCCCGGACGAACTTTGCAGAACCCAAATCGTCTGCAGGAAGGGTCGTGTCTACGGCTACGACCTTGGTAATTCCAATCGAGGAACCCAACTCAGCCAGTTCACGCGCAACGTGCGCTGAACTGGCTGTGGCCGCCCCCGTCCCCAACACGACCCCGCCCATAGATCACTTACCTAAGCGGCGACGCTGAACTCGGGTGCGCTTGAGCATCTTGCGGTGCTTCTTTTTGGACATCCGCTTACGACGCTTTTTGATGACTGAACCCACGACACACCTTTGTTAGAAATTTTTACTGTTGGGCTAACAAGAATACGCTGGCGACCTCAAGCGAATGCGCTGGGGCAGCCGACGTCGAAATATGACTTGTCTAGAAGATCTTCCATCGCATGTTCGGGCACACGGAATGACCGACCAACACGGACGGCTTCGAGATCACCGGAATGCACAAGACTGTAGACCGTCATATTCGACACCCGAATATGATCAGCCACTTCGGCCACCGTCAGGTAGCGAGTGCGTCCAGTCATGATCTCCCCAATCTTCTAGGGCACGCGCACTCTCCGGCTTCCCCACCGAAGAGTGAGCGCGTGCTTAATTCGCAATCGTAGTCCTAAAGAACTAAAAATTGGAGCACTTTTTCCAAATGTGTGCCGCGTCTCAACTATGAGGGTCGAGTCCGTGCAACGGAAAGGCTTCCATTCGGGTGGCTTGAATCGACCGATCCAACCAATTGGCAGGGTCGTATCCCTCTTCCCATGGTCGGTACAACGCGCGTCGACCGTCGGTCATCCTCATCGGCGCAGGCTGGTCGCGCAGGCTCAAAACCTCGGCTCGCCAGAAGTCTGGCGTGGGAGTTTCGGGGTCGAGCGGGTTTCCTGCCACGATCGACAACAAATGCGCCCATGCCCGCGGGACGACATCGACCACGGCATATCCACCGCCGCCCGTCGCGATCCAACGGCCGTCGGTATACGTTTCGGCGAGATCACGAACCGCTAGATACGTCGCTCGCTGCCCGTCAACCGTGAGCATCTGGTTTGTGAGCGGGTCATCCATATGCGAATCGCAGCCGTGCTGGCTGAAAATCACTTGCGGCTGAAACTCACGCACCAGCATTGGCACGACCGCGTAAAAGGCACGCAGCCATCCGGCGTCCGAGGTTCCTGGTGGCAACGGCACATTGATGGCCGAACCCTCAGCGCCTTCTGCCCCAATCTCGGTGGAATAGCCCGTGCCGGGAAACAGCGTCTTCGGTGACTCGTGCAGAGAAATCGTCAGCACGCGCGGATCGTGATAGAACATCGCCTGCACGCCGTCACCGTGGTGCGCGTCGACGTCGATATAGACGATCCGCTCGGCACCGTTATCGAGCATCCATTGGATTCCCAAGGCGATGTCGTTGTAGATGCAAAAGCCACTGGCCCGGTTCGGCATCGCGTGGTGAAGTCCGCCGCTGACATTGACTGCTCGCCGGCGTTGCCCGGTCCATACCAACTTGGCGGCCTCGAGACTGGCACCCGCAATCAGCGCGCTCGCTTCATGCATCTGTTCAAATACGGGATTGTCTTCGGTGCCCAAACCTGCTGTGGGCTCAGAGTGAATTGGGTGCTTCGACAGGTGCATCACCTGTTCGATGTATTTTGCCGAGTGAACCGTAGCCAACTCGTCCTCGGTGGCGGGTTGCGCTTGGACAATATCGAGGTCGTCGAGGATGTTGAGGTTCTTTGCCAACTCCATCGTGAGTTTGACACGCACGGGCGCCATCGGGTGAGAGGGGCCGAAGTTGTATTCGGTCAGCCTCTCGTCAAAGACAACGCAAGCGCGCTCGTCGAGCACCTGCTCGTTCTGGTCCGAGTCCACCATCTCTTCAGCCTAGTTCCGCCGAGCGATGCGCCGCAGCCCGGATGCCTCGGATAAGCGCCTCGTCGACGCCCGCCTCATCGAATACCTGAGTCGCCGCGAACGTGGCTCCATTCGGCGAGGTGACTCGACGACGCAATTCGGCCGGTTCCTCTGGAGACTCGGCCAACAACTTTGCCGCACCCACCAAGGTCTGAGCGGTCAGCGAGCGGGCGACTTCGCGGTCTAGCCCCTCGGCCACGCCGGCTTCGATCATGTTCTCGGCCAGGTAAAAAACGTACGCCGGGCCAGAACCCGAAACCGATGTCAACGCGTTCTGCAATGGCTCATCGATCACTTCAACCTTGCCGCCGTGAGCAAGTAGATTCACCACTTGATCAAGCTGCGCGGCTGACACGCTCGTTCCTGCGGAAACTCCAAACATGCCTTCACCCACGATGGCGGGAGTGTTCGGCATGACTCGCACGACCGCCGCTTCGCTGCCCAAGACGCCCTCGATGGTTTCCGTCGTCACACCAGCAGCCAAGGAAATAACGATCGCGCTTGGACCTACGTGAGGTGCGATCTGTGACAGCAACCCCGGCATGTCTTGGGGCTTGACCGCCAAGAGAATCTGCTGCGCGCCTGCGATGAGCCCGAGTTCAGTACCGACCTCGACCCCATAGTCGCGTGCCAGTTCGGCCGCCCGTTCGGCGTTCTTCTCGATGACGACCACGTTCTGGTTGCCCGAAGCCACGATCGAGGCCACCAAGGTGCCGCCCATCACTCCACCGCCGAGCACTGCTGTGCGTTGTTCCATAGTGTGAGCCTAATCTCAAGGTGTGCGTATTCGCCTAGACCCCTTCGTGCTGAGCCTGCTGTCATTCGCGGCACTCGGCATTTTCCTGCCCTTGCGCGGGACGGCATTCGATTACGCGCTCATCGCTTCCGAGATCGCCGTGATGCTGTTGTTTTTCCTGCACGGCTTCCGACTTCCCACGTCACAAGTGCTGGTAGGTCTGGGCGCTTGGCAGGTCCACCTGCTGATTTTGGCCGTTACCTTCGGCCTGTTTCCGCTGATGGGGTTGACGTTCCGGTTTGCCGGCGAGGGGCATATCGCCCCAATGGTGATCGCTGGTGTGGTTTT
>JAAZCT010000017.1 GCA_012513165.1 Actinomycetales bacterium | reverse complement strand
ACGCATCGTCGGTGGCGTGCCCGTTCGCGATTCGCAGGTTGTCCGCGATCGTTCCGGTAAACATCCACGTCGATTGGGCCACGCTCGCACTCAGCGCGCGGGCCTCGGTGAGGTTTGCGGGGTCGATCGGCCGGCCCGCAACGGCCACGCGTCCGGCTTGTGGCGGCAAGGTTCCTTGAATCAGGCCCATCAGGGTGGACTTGCCGGCGCCGCTGCGGCCAACGATTGCCACGCGTGAACCGGCCGGCACGCTGAGGTCGATGCCGTGCAGCACTTCGCCCCGGCCGTGGTCGTAGCGAACATCTTCCAACTGGACCGCCAGGTGTTCGTCGACCCAGCCGGTACCGACCGCATCGACCTGGGCAGCGAGCGTCGGCTGCGTGGCCAGATACGTCGAGATCGCCTTCTGCGAGGCGATTCCGCCCATGCCAATATAGAAGAAGCCGGCCACCTGTTGCAACGGTTCGAGCAGCAGGACGGTCAACAGCATGATGGTGAGCGCTTCGCCGAGGGTCAGGTAATCGGATCGCCACACGGTCAGGCCGGCGGTGAGGCAGATCAGCACGAGTGAGAATAGGCCGTCCATCACGATGATCACGATCTGATTACCGGCCAGCAGGCGCATGATGGCACCGCGATTGGATTCGCCTTGGCGGCCAAGTTGTTTCTCGACGCGGTCGCCGGCACCGAGCAGGCGGATCGTGGTGAGGTTGCGGATCGCATCGAGGTAACTGTTCGATAACTGCCCGCGCTTTTTCCGCGAATCCGCAGATGCTTTGCGGAACAGCAGCATGAATCCTCGAATGCCGAGGGGGATGAGCGGCACGAGCCCCAAGACCACGAAGCCCACCACGGGATCGATCGCGATGCCGATGTAGAGAAGCGTGGCGAAGGGGATCGCGATCGCGGCGAGCGTGGCTCCCAAATACACCTGACGGAACTCGGTGACGCGTTCCGTGTTGTCGGTGGCCAAGGTGACCACGCGAGCCGGTTCGAGCCCGTCGAGGTTTGAGGCCGTAGCCAGGTGGTGTTGTTGCGTCAGGATGCGGGCGCGAAGCCGGTGTTCCTCGCGCCGGGCCGCCCGGCCGCCCCACGCGAGTTCGCCGTAGGCGAAGGCTCCTGAGGCTAGCGCGAAGATGACGGCCGGAGCCGCTTGGCCAGAACTGTCGAAGAGGCGGCCAATGAACACGAGCGTGGCAGCGATGCAGATGGCCGACGCTAAGCGGAAGGCGCCGACGATCTTGGTGTCTCGGCGGCCTTCGATCGAGATGATGGGCACTTTGCGCGGGCGGTCTTTCGCCACGAGGACTCCTCAGAAAAGCGATGCTTACAAGGTAAGCCTAACCTGAGGAGCGGGTCATTTTCTACGGTCAAAACGGTAAATAATTGTGACGCGGATCCCAGCTAGTCGGTCATTTCGCTGCGACGTGGCGGGTCAGCCCCTTCTCGCGTCACCGTGATGTTGGCGGCCTTGGTCGCGTGGGTCAAAACGCGCTCCACTTCAGGGAATGTCAGCGGCCGGGGCGCCTCGAAAATATGCATGTCCCACAAGGCATCGATCAGCGCAGCCGAGAATGTATCTCCAGCAGCGATCGAATCGACTACCTGCACGGGAGGCGCCGCGATCGGCACCGTAAACCGTTGGCCATACCACGTAGACCCCTTCGGTCCGCGTGTCACCACTACGGCTTTCGGGCCGAGCCGAAGCAGGTGTTGCGCCGCTGCCTCGATCTCTTGATGTGGGTACAACGCTTTGAGATCTTGATCGGATGCTTTAACGAGCGTGCTGAGCGCGGCCAAGCGCTCGACTCGGTTCACCACGTCGATGCCGCAACCCGTCAAGTTGGGCCGCAAGTTCAGGTCGTAACTGATCCACGCTTTGCCTTGAAGCGCCTTCGCGGTGTTCTCCACTAGATCGCAGCCGGGGCCAAGCAACGCAGCGATCGAGCCGATGTGCAGCACTGCTGTGGTTTCGAGCACGCGCGGATCGATGTGATGGGGCTGCCAGTTCAGGTCGATTTCGTAGGTGGCCGAACCATCCGGAGCGACGGTCGCGATGGCGGTAGAGGTGGGCTCTTTGGTCAACGGGTCATTGGCCAAATGAACGTCTTCGGCTCGCAACTGTTCGCGGATTTGGTGTCCACGTTCGTCGTCGCCAAAGCACGTGGCGAAGCGCGTGTGACGTTCGAGTCGGGCAAGCGCGATCGCGGTGTTCATCGGGCTGCCGCCCCAGTGCTCGTTGCCCTCAATCACGTCAATCAGTGACTCGCCGATGACGAGGGCGTGCATGCGACTCATGCGTCCAGTGTGACCTCAAAGACGAGTTCTTGCAGCGCGGGGTCGGCGGTGGTGGAAACCTCGCCCGTCACACTGCCGGCCGCCCGAACGTCACCGATCGTCAGTGCCAACTGGTCTAGCAGTTCTTGGGGGCCACGGACCTCAAGCGCACTGACTTCAGTGCGCTGGCTGAGCTTCGCGCCGGACTTCGCGCCACGGATAGCAGCCAAAGCGTCGGCTGCCACGTTAAGCAAAGCTGCATCTTGGTTGACGTCACCTAACTCAGCGGCGGTAGGCCAGGACGCGTGGTGGATCGATCCGTCTTGCCACCACGACCACACTTCTTCGGTGACGTACGGCAAGAACGGAGCCAACAAACGCAGTTGGGCCGAGAGCGCCAACACGAACGTCGCCTTCGCCGAAGCGGATCCACCCTTCGCGCGCTCCTTCACCAGTTCGAGATAGTCGTCGCAGAAGCTCCAGAAAAACTTCTCAGTCACGTCCAAAGCGGTGGCGTAGTCATAGGACTCGAAGTGTCCGGTGGCGCGTTCGATGACTGTGCGCAAGCCGGTAAGGACCGCGCGGTCGATCGGATCGGTCACTAGTTGTGGATCAGCGAAGCTGGCGTCAGCTCCGAGCCCGTACGCCTCAGGGTCAGCGAGCACGAACTTGCTCGCGTTGAGCACCTTCATCGCCAGACGGCGACCGACCTTCATCTGAGCTTCGTCAAACGGAGAGTCAGCGCCCGGTCGAGCGCCCGCGGCGCGCCAACGCACGGCGTCTGCACCGTACTTGGTGATGATTTCGTCGGGGACCACCACATTGCCCTTGGACTTGCTCATCTTCTTGCGGTCTGGGTCAACGACGAATCCAGACAACGCCGCATGACTCCACGGGACCTGCCCGAACTCTTGGTTCGAGCGAACCACGCTGGAGAACAACCACGTGCGGATGATGTCGTGGCCTTGCGGGCGCAGATCCATCGGGAAGGTGCGCTCGAACAGGTCGGTGTCGCGTTCCCACCCGCACACGAGTTGTGGCGTCAACGAACTGGTCGCCCAGGTGTCTAGCACGTCGGGGTCGGCCATGAATCCGCCCGCGACACCGCGCTGGGACTCATCGAACCCGGCGGGAGCCTGGGAGGCAGGATCGACCGGCAGATCGGCTTCGGCGGCCACGATCGGGTTGTCGTAGTCGGGTTCGCCGTCAGCGTCGAGTTGGTACCAGACCGGGAATGGAATGCCGAAGAACCGCTGCCGGCTGACCAGCCAGTCGCCGTTGAGGCCACCGATCCAGTTGGAGTACCGCGACTGCATGTATTCGGGCACCCACGTGATGTTGTCGCCGAGCGAAATCAGTCGATCGCGCAGTTCAGCGTCACGGCCGCCGTTGCGGATGTACCACTGGCGAGTGGACACGATCTCGAGCGGCTTATCGCCCTTCTCGTAGAAGTTCGCCATGCGCTGGGTGGCTTCGGGTTCGCCGTCCAAGTGGCCAGCATCACGCAGTGCCTGGACCATCGCCTCGCGTGCGGAGAACGTGGTTTTGCCGGCCAACTCGTTGTAGACCGCTTCGCCTGGACCGCCAGCAATCCACTCGGGAACCTCACGCAGGACCCGGCCATCGCGGCCGATCACGGTGCGGTGGGGTAGCTGGAACTCGCGCCACCACTGCACGTCGGTCAGATCGCCGAACGTACAGCAATGCACGATGCCTGAGCCCTTTTCGGGATCTGCGAGTGTGGGGGGGATGACGGGGACCTCGACGCCGAACACGGGCGAGGTGACCGTCTGTCCGAACAAGTGCTGGTAGCGCGCGTCGTCCGGGTGGGCGATCAATGCGACCGCCGAAGCTGTCAGTTCAGGACGGGTCGTTTCGATATAGATCGGTCCCGATTCGTGCTGATAGGCGACGCGGTAGTAGTGGCCGGGGTAGTCGCGGGCTTCAAGTTCAGCTTGGGCAACTGCGGTCTGGAACGTGACATCCCACAAGGTGGGCGCGTCTTGGCTGTACGCCTCGCCACGAGCAAGGTTCCGCAAGAACGCGCGCTGGCTCGTGGTCTGAGCGTCCGCGCCGATCGTGGTGTACGTCTGGGTCCAGTCAACCGAGAGTCCGAGCGTGCGCCACAGCTCCTCGAACACTTTCTCGTCCTGTTGCACCAGTTCGTTGCACAGTTCGATGAAGTTGCGTCGGCTGATCGGGATCTGCTTCTTCGCGTCTGGCTTCTCGGGGGGAGTGAAGTCCGGATCGTACGGCAGCGACGGATCGCAGCGCACCCCAAAATAGTTCTGGACGCGGCGTTCGGTGGGCAGGCCGTTGTCGTCCCACCCCATCGGATAAAACACTTCGAGGCCGCGCATGCGCTTGTAGCGAGCCATCAGATCGGTGTGGGTGTAACTGAAAACGTGACCAACGTGCAGGGAACCAGACACGGTAGGTGGGGGCGTGTCGATGGAGTAAATCTGTTCGCGGGTCTTCGAACGATCGAACAGATAGGTGCCTTGTTCTTCCCAGCGAGCCGACCAAGCGGCTTCGAGGCCTTCGAGAACTGGCTTTTCAGGAACGCGATTTTGGGT
>JAAZCT010000152.1 GCA_012513165.1 Actinomycetales bacterium | reverse complement strand
GTGATGATGCCGAGGAGTTTATTGTCTGCGTCAACCACAGGCAGGCCCGAGACGCGGTATTCACCACAGATTTCGTCGAGTTGTTCGAGGGTGGCTTCGACGCCGATCGTGACCGGGTTAGGGATCATGCCCGTTTGGGTTCGCTTCACCAAATCGACTTGATACGCCTGATCTTCGGCCGAGAGGTTGCGGTGCAGAATACCGATGCCGCCTTCGCGGGCCATCGCAATCGCCATCCGCGATTCGGTGACCGTATCCATCGCACTAGACAGCAACGGGATGCGGAGAGAAATCTCGCGGGTAAGCCGTGAGGTGGTGTCTACTTCGCTCGGAATAACGTCGGTTTCTCCTGGCAACAGGAGCACATCGTCATATGTGAGACCGAGGTTGGCGAACTTATCGGGAATGGCCTGCGAATCCATGACGAAAGTGTACGCCTGATATCGCTGCCACCCATCGGCGGTTCAGCGCTCGTGACGGGAGTCACTCGGACTACTCGGCACTCCATTTGCGTCGAGGGAGACCCTGCTGCGAGCCGCGGAGTCGTTCGGTTCGCTCCAGCCGCCGCATGGCTCCGAGCGACACTCTGAAGGGGGCCTTGCGTTTAACGAATCGCTTGAACGCTCTGGCCGATTTGATTCGCGGCCGGTCGGCGCGGGCACCCGCATCAGAAAGCAGCGACTGGATCGTCTCGTGCGCGTCGGCGCGGTTGACGCCGATTCCGCCGTGGGCACCCCGCTTAATCCACCCCACGACGTAGGCCCCCGGAACTGCTTCGCCGGCCGAACCATCCACCACGCGCCCGGCCCTGTGGGGAACGGTTCGGGTCGACTCATCGAACGGCAGGCCTGGGATCGGGCTACCGCGCTGACCAATGGATCGGATCACGGTGCTGGCCGCGACCGGAATGCTCTTACCCCGCCAACTGATCACGGCCTGCTCTACCCGATCGGCGCCGGCGAACCGTTCGACGTGCGCACCGAAGACCAAGACCACTCGGCGACCAGCTGAGGATGCCGCATCGAGGTCTAGATTGGTTCGAGCCAATGCGCTCAGCAGCGCCGCTTTCGAACCGGGATCTGCCTCGGCGAGTTCCGCTTCGGTGAGAGGATCGCTGGCGATCAGCACCTCCACGCCAGACGGCATCATCAGCAGTTCGGGCCGCGTGAACGCCGCGAAACACGGGCCTCGTCGCCCGAGGATCACCACCTCGTCAATCGAGGCTTCTCGGATCGCCTCAAGCGCCTCTGCCGAGATTTCGGTTCGAGCGAGTTCTGCGGGGTCGGTCAACAAGATCCGCGCAATGTCTAGCGCGACGTTGCCGTTGCCCACGATGACGGCGCGACCTGCTTCTAGCGTCACGCCTTCGAACTGGGCGAAGTCGTCTGCGTTGTACCAACGAACAAGTTGGTGGGCCGCAAATACGCCCGGCAGGCCCTCTCCTGGCACCCCGAGCTCGCGGTCCTGATCGGCTCCCACTCCATAAATGACAGCGTCGTGGCACTCCAGCAATTCTTCGTGTGTGATGTCCTTGCCGACCGTCACGTTCATGTACACACGAGTGCGCGGGTGCTGGTGGATCCAGTCGAAGGTGCTGGCGAAGTGCTTTGTGCCAGTGTGGTCTGGTGCGACTGCGGCACGCACGAAACCGCCAGACAGCACCGAGCGATCCAAAATCGTCACTTCGGTGTCGGTCGATAGCAGCAGCGCACGCGTGGCATAGGACGCTGACGGCCCGGTACCGATAACGGCAACACGCAGTGG
>JAAZCT010000151.1 GCA_012513165.1 Actinomycetales bacterium | reverse complement strand
GAGCAGAGTCGATACTTCGGAACCTGCCTGCGTGAAACGGAAGATGTTGTCGATGAAGAGCAACACGTCCTGCTTCTGCACATCCCGGAAGTACTCAGCCATGGTGAGCGCCGAGAGAGCAACACGAAGACGCGCTCCTGGTGGCTCATCCATCTGGCCGAAGACCAGCGCAGTCTGACCGAGAACGCCAGCTTCTTCCATGTCGGCGATGAGGTCGTTACCTTCACGGGTACGTTCACCCACGCCGGCGAATACCGAAACACCACCGTGATCGCGAGCAACACGAGCGATCAGTTCTTGGATCAGAACCGTCTTGCCAACACCAGCACCACCGAACAGGCCGATCTTGCCGCCGAGTACGTATGGGGTCAAAAGGTCGATGACCTTAATACCGGTTTGGAACATTTCGGTCTTGGACTCAAGCTGATCGAACGCTGGAGCCTTGCGGTGGATGCCCCAACGCTCGGTGGCTTCGAACGTTTCACCTTCGGCGAGGTTCATCACCGTTCCGGTGGTATTGAATACCTTGCCCAAAGTCACGTCTCCCACGGGAACCATGATCGGTTCGCCCAGGTCGGTGACTGGTGCGCCACGAACAACACCGTCGGTAGGACGGAGGCTGATCGCACGAACCATGCCGTCGCCGATGTGCTGCGCGACTTCAAGGGTCAGTGTCTCTTCAATGCCAGCGACGACAGTGTCGACGTGCAAGGCGTTGTAGATGGGTGGAATCTGATCGGCGGGGAACTCGATATCGAGTACCGGTCCGATGACTCGGGCAACGCGGCCCGTGGCGCCGGTGGCCGAGGTGTTGGTCTCTTCGACAGTTGCGGTCATGTCTCTCACTCACTCCCAGCGGTGTCGGCGAGCGCGTTTGCGCCGCCCACGATCTCACTGATTTCCTGGGTAATCCCGGCCTGACGGGCCTGGTTGGCGATTCGGGTGTACTTCTGGATGAGGTCCTCGGCGTTATCGGTCGCGGACTTCATAGCCTTCTGACGGGCGGCCAACTCGGAAGCGGCAGCCTGCAGGAGGCAGTAGTAAATGCGGCTGTATAGGTATTTGGGCAACAGCGCATCGAGTACTGCTTCAGTGCTGGGCTCAAATTCATACAGTGGCAGCAGATCTGCTTCGCTGGGAGCCTCATCGCTTTCGACGATTTCCAACGGGAACAAGCGGATCGTGGATGGCTCTTGGGTCAGCATCGAGCGGAACCGAGTGAAGACTACGTACAACTCATCAACGGCATTGATGCCTGCAAGTTGTTCGTCGTCTAATCCGTGTCCGCCTGCGGTGATGAGTCGGTCGCCGATGGTTCGCGCTGCCTCATAGGTTGGCTTATCGGAGAAACCGGTCCACGATTCGAGGTATTCGCGTTGGCGGAAGCCAAAGTAAGCTTCTGCCTTGCGCCCAGTCACGAAATAGTCGATTTCTTTGCCTTCAGCCAAGAGCTTTTCGGTGAGCTGTTCAGCTTCCTTGAGCACATTGGACGAGTAGGCTCCGGCCAGTCCGCGGTCACTGGTGATGATCAAAACTCCCGCACGCTTCGCGTTAGGGTTCTCGGTCGTCAGAATGTGATCCACGTCTGAGTACGTCGCGAGCGCCGACACCGCACGGGTCAACTCTCTCGAGTAAGGCGCCGCTGCTGCGGCTTGGTGCTGTGCCTTGATGATCCGTGAGGCGGCGATCAACTCCATGGCGCGCGTGATCTTCTTCAACGATTGCGTTGAAGAGATCTTTGCG
>JAAZCT010000150.1 GCA_012513165.1 Actinomycetales bacterium | reverse complement strand
GTGGAGAGAGCTTTTGGCATTGGGCCCTCGGCGCTGACGGAGGCCATGGGCATGCTCAACCACCATTTCGCAGCAGCCGCCTGATCGGCGCAGAGCGACAGCCTACCTCTGACTGCCGCCAATCTTTGCAACAGAGCCCGCCCGTTAGAGTCTCAGGCTCGTCAAGTTCGAACTGACGAACCTCACGGTTCCACCAGAACGTCAACGTCTGAAACTCGACCGCCATAGCGAAATCCTTGCAGGGAAAGAAGCTATTGACCAGACTTTGGATCTTCACCGAGGCGTCGGCTTCAGCGCCGCCGATGCTCTTATCGTGCCGCCTTCGTTGTCGACATATTCGTTCAACAACCAAAAGCTCGATGCCCAAACCGAACTCGATCCTGACTCCAAGGGAAAGAAAGACCTCAAGAAAGCAGCCGCGACATCAACGACGAACTGGACCAAGAAGAGCCCTATAAGAAGTGTGCAAACGCTCATGCCCATGAACATGCGCCACATTTCAATAAACTATGGCTACGATTTCGTGGTACTATTTAATTGTGGGGCTGATCTGGACAGAAAGCAGTGCACGGCATGGCATTCCGAAAGAAGACGTGATTTATGCGATCGCGAATGCGGTCGGTACGCAGGAAGTTGACGGTAGGCCGGGGGAGACCACCTGCGTGTACGTCGGCCTACCTCACGCCCAAGCGTTGCGATACATCGAAGTAATCCTCGCCAAACGCAAAAACGACATCATCATCTTCCATGCAATGGAACTGACGGATCTTTACCGGCATCTACTAGAACCCGAAGGAGGGTCACTATGAACGCCAACCATGATTACGAAGAAATGGCTGATCGCGCAGAAGCAGGTCTATTGAAGCCAAAGGGCGCTCCAGTCCGCGGGGGAGACGCTGCTCAGGCAGGGCGCGAACTACTGCTCCGTGCGACTGAAACAAACGATCTAGAAAACGCTGTCCGGCTAGCCGTCGGCCGACCGCCACTGGGTGCTAACCAAACCCCGCCCTCGAAAACGTGGAGAGTCAAGGCTCCTGCCGAGCTCGACGCCGCCCTTCGTGAGTTAGCGGCCGAACGCGGAGTTGGGCTGTCCGAAATCGTGAGAGAAGCAACACTCGACTATTTGCGTGCCCACGCGAGCTGAACACAAACAGATGTCTAACCGCTGGCGACCCTTAACCAGTCGACTACATTCGAGGTCCTAAAGGTTGCCGAGGCAGGGGCCGAGCCTGTCAAAATGACATAATCATGTTTATCGGTCAACGTCATTGCCGTTCTGAGTCCAATGTCGTATGTGTTCAGGGCTTGTTGCTTGGTCGGCAAGTAAGTCAGAGCCGCTTTTCTCAATGCAGCATTACTGACGAGCAGTCACCTGATCCTACCTTTTACAACTTGGCTGGCGTTCAACCATTCAGGAGCCTGACGATACTCATCAAATATTTTGGCAATATCCATAGGCTCGAACATCAGGTATGGGAGGGTGGCGTCGTCAGTAGGACTAGTTTGGATAGCGCTGTGTTTGTTTGTGTGATGACTTGGTCCAATAGTTCAGTGCCGAGGCCGTCGAGGCCGTCCCAGTCGACTACCTGATCACCGCCATCGTCGGTGGTGACGGGAACCAGGATCGTTTGGCGCTTGAGACGTTGAAGATTGAGTTTGCTCCCGTATGAATACTTTTTCACGAACTCTCGCTGGATGATAGCAGCGCACATGAGCAG
>JAAZCT010000149.1 GCA_012513165.1 Actinomycetales bacterium | reverse complement strand
TGGCATCATTGGTGCGATAAAACAGACTCATGTAGTAGCGCGCCAGTTTTCCCCCTCCGGAGATGTTGATATTGCCTTGCTGGGCCCAAGTCCGCTCTCTTAATATCTCTTTTTGCCAGTTCACATCGGGAAAAAGATCGGGGTCCATCCCATATTTAATGATATCGAATATTTCGGGTGAATAGACTGGAAGCCCTCCTCTCACTACCCTTGCCTCGTTGGCCAACACCGCATAATCATAGGCATTTAGGTATTCGGGTAGTCTTGGCAAGGTCTCCATACTACTCTTGAAATTGGCATTGATTGTTATTTTGCCATCTTCACCACGTCTGGTATTGACAAGGATAACTCCATTGGCACCACGAGCTCCATAGATGGCCGTGGCCGAAGCATCTTTCAATACCGAAAAACTCTCAATATCTTCCGGTGCCAAGTCGTTCAGGCCGGCGGTGCCACGATCGATTCCGTCGATCAACACTTGGCCGCGCGTGACCTCGTGGAACCTAGGCACGAGATACGTCATCGTGGTCTTGCCGGAACCCGAAGGGCCAATGATGGCAGCCATCGAACCGGCCTTGATCGAGAGGCTCACATCGCGCAAGATCCACTGTTCGCCAGCAGGGGCCTCCTCGGCCGCAGGGCTTGCGCCGGCGATAAGCCCAAATCGCGGCGAATGGCCTCCGCCAGAGAGCTGTCGCGGTTCGGGGTACTGGAACCAGACATTGCGGAACTCGATTTCGCCGCGCACGTTCTCGGGGGAAACGTTGATCGCGTCGGGGCTGTCTACAATGCTCGGTACGAGGTCTTGGTACTCGAAGATCCGGCGGAACAGTGCCAAGGAGGTTTGCACATCTAGCGAGACCCGCATCAACTGGAGCAGCGGCATCTGGAGTCGGGCTTGCACGGTGGTGAACGCCACGAGCGTGCCGGCCGTGAGGGCCTCGGGTCCGCCGGGGAAACTGCCCGTGATGATGAAGCCAGACACCAGATAAATCAATGCCGGCGTGATGGCGAAGAACGTTTGGACGATCGCAAAGAAAAGCCGCCCGGTCATGGCTTGCTGCACTTGCAGCTGGGTTTGCTCCTTGTTGGCACGGCGGTAGCGTGCGGCTTCGTCGGTGCCACGGTTGAACGCCTTGGAGAGCAGAATCCCTGAGACGCTCAGCGACTCTTCGGTGATGGCGGTCATCTCGGACAGGTTCTCTTGCGTTTTACGCGCCAATACTTGCCGCCGCACGCCGACGCGGCGCTGCAACCAAATGAACAACGGCATGATGATGACCGTCAGGATCGTTAGTTGCCACGACAACACGATCATCGAAATGAGGGCCGCCAATACCGTCACCGAGTTCTGCAGGATTGCGGTTGCGGTATCGGTCAACACGTTACGAACGCCGGCCACGTCGTTGGCTAGCCGCGACTGAATCGCGCCGGTTTTCGTGCCAGTGAAAAACGCAAGTTCCAACTTCTGCAAATGCGCGAACAGGTCGCTGCGCAGATCGGCCATGGCCGAGTTGCCGATGTTGGACGTCAGCCAGTTCTGGGCGATGCCCAACAGCGCTGCGATGATCGGCAGGGCGATCATGCCGGCCACAAGCCAGCCCAGCAGGTCCATTCGCGGTCCGCCCTCAACGAAGAGCGCGTCGTCGAACACGGCTCGGGTCAAGAACGGCACGAGCGCGGAGATGCCAGCAGCCAACACCACGATCCCCATCACGGCAAGAATTTGCCGCCGATAGGGGTTGAGCAGCCTAGCGATCCGTCCGAGAGTGGGCCGGCTTGCGGCCTCCAACTCTTCGGGGCTGAGGTGCGTGACGGTGCGACTGGGTCTGGCCATTTAGGCTCCGATTACTCGGGGATGCGCGTGAGGAGGACTTCGGTGCTGTTGCGTTCGGTCGATACCAACTCAAAGGTGCCCCAGGACCCCACGTCGGTGCGCAGCATGGCCCAGAATTGTGGCTTCTTTGCGGTCTTGAGGATCTCGCTGTCCACATACAAGTCGAACTCGGCGGGCACGCCCTCGACTTCGAACGCGGTGGCGGCCAAAACTTCGCCGTCGGAAGCCACGAGTTTGACGGTGGCGATCGAACCGTCCGGGATGGCAATGCGTTCACGGATGGTGACGGAACCACTTAAAGTCGAGATGCTCATGTCCACAGCCTAGGTGGACATGAGCATCTTCGAGCAGTTGCGAGGGCAGTTACTTCCCGAAGGACCGCAACCGCAGCGAGTTGGTGACCACAAATACCGAACTGAACGCCATCGCCATTCCAGCCACGAGCGGGTTGAGGAACCCGGACGCGGCGAGCGGAATCGCGGCGATGTTGTAGCCGAACGCCCACACGAGGTTGCCTTTGATCGTGCGCAGGGTCGCGCGAGAAAGCCGGACGGCGGTGGCCGCGGATCGCACGTCGTTGCCCACCAGCGTCACGTCGGCGGCCGCGATCGCCACATCCGTTCCGGCTCCCATTGCGATGCCGAGATCAGCGCCAGCCAGAGCCGCAGCGTCGTTGACGCCGTCGCCGACCATGGCCACGATTCGGCCGTCGCGCTGTAGTTCGTTGACGACTTCGAGTTTGCGTTCGGGAGTCACTTCGGCGTGCACCTGCTCGATGCCTACCTCGGCGGCGACGCGTTCGGCGACCGCTCGTGCGTCGCCCGACAACAGGATCGGTTCGAGCCCCAACTCGCGGAACGACCGGATCGCTTCGGGCGAGGTTTCGCGCACTTCGTCGGCAACAGTGATCGTGCCCAACACGGCGCCGTCCGCTTCAACCGCGATCGTGGTGCCGGTGCTGGCTGAGGCGTCGACGCCTAACCAACGGGGGCGTCCAGCGCGCACGGCAATGCCGTCCACCACGCCCGAAACGCCTTGGCCCGGCGTGTTGCGGAACTCGGTGACAGCGGCCGGTTGTTCGACGAGTGCTGCGATCGCTTTCGCCACCGGATGTTCTGACGCCGACTCGACGGCCGCTGCGAGAGTGATCAACTGTCCGCGGTCCACTCCGGCGAGCGGGTCGACGCTCTGGACGCCCATGATTCCGGTGGTGAGGGTGCCGGTCTTGTCCAACACGATCGTGTTGATCTTGCGGGTCGATTCGAGCACCTCGGGCCCCGAAATGAGGATTCCGAGTTGAGCACCGCGCCCGGTGCCGACCATGAGTGCCGTCGGCGTTGCCAAGCCAAGTGCACAGGGGCACGCGATGCTCAGCACCGCGATCGATGCGGCAAACGCGTGGGTCGTGAATCCGTCAATCGCGAACCACGCCAACAAGGTGCCCAAACTGATCACCAACACGGCCGGCACGAAAATGCCCGATACCTTGTCGGCGAGGCGTTGGATGTCTGCCTTTCCTTCTTGGGCTTGTTCCACAAGGCGCGTCATTTGCGCCAGTTGAGTGTCGGCGCCGATCGCGGTGGCTCGCACGAGGAGTCGCCCGTCGGTGTTGAGGGTCGCGCCGGTGACGTGCGAACCGACACTCGCTTCGATGGGAACCGATTCGCCGGTCAACATCGATTCGTCGATGCTGGAGTGCCCGTCAACCACTTCGCCGTCGGTGGCGATCTTTTCTCCGGGCTTCACCACGAACACATCACCGAGGGCCAACTGTTCGATCGGAATCGACACCTCGGCGCCTTCGCGAACCACGGTGACTTCTTTGGCGCTCATGTCCATCAGGGCTCGCAGGGCCGCACTTGATTGTTTCTTGGCGCGCGCTTCGAGCCAGTTGCCCAACAGAATGAACATGGTGACGGCGCTGGCCACCTCGAGATAGATCTCGTGAGTGCCGGCTCCTTGAGACAGCCAGGTCCAGTGCATCCGCATGGCGGGGTCGCCGGCGTGGCCGAAGAACATCGCGTACAGCGACCACACGAATGCAGCCGTGACGCCCAAGCTGATGAGCGTGTCCATCGTGGCGGTGCCGTGGCGCGCGTTGAGGATCGCGGCGCGATGGAACGGGTAGGCCGCCCAGGTCACTACGGGGATCGCGAACGCGAGGGCCAGCCACGCCCAATAGTCGAACTGCAACGCGGGGATCATCGAGACCGCCATCACCGGAAGGGTGAGCGAGGTGGCCACGATCAGTCGCCGCAACAGGCTGGCGGCCGGATCGAACGCCTCGGTGCTGCCGGCGTTGTGGACTGTAGCGGTGTAGCCCGTCTTCTCTACCGTTTCGACCAAGATGCTGGGGTCGATTCCGGCCGGCGCGCTGATCATGGCGCGTGCTGTCGCGAAGTTGACGGTCGCTTCAACGCCGTCGATCTTGTTGAGTTTCTTTTCGATGCGGTTGGCGCAGGCAGTGCAGGTCATCCCGCCTACGTCGAGCCGAACTTCGGTCTCGCTAGTGCTCATAACAAGGGCAGATCGCGGGGGCCGACCAGTGTGTAGCCGGCTTCATCGATGGCCGCCGAAACGAGATCGTCGGCCAAGGGAGCGTCGCTGGTGACGGTCGCTTCACCGGCGTCAACGTGGACGGGGACCTCGTGGACGCCGACGATGGCTGTGAGTTCTTCGGTGACGGCCGAGGCGCAGTGTCCGCAGGTCATTCCGTTGATGCGGTAGGTGGCAGTGTTCATGATTAGCTCCTTACTAGACGCGCGATGGCGTTTGAGGCTTCGGTGAGTTTGGCGGTGGCCTCGGGGCCGCCTTGGGCGACAGCATCGGCAACGCAATGAGCGAGGTGCTCATCGAGCAGTTTCAATG
>JAAZCT010000148.1 GCA_012513165.1 Actinomycetales bacterium | reverse complement strand
CCTTGAGGCCGCTGAGGAGATCGTGCGCCAGCTTCGGTTGCGCGATATCGGTGGCATTATCGTGATCGACTTCATCGACATGGTGCTCGAATCAAACCGTGATCTCGTGCTCCGTCGCCTTGTTGAATGCCTCAGCCGTGATCGTACCAAGCACCAGGTTGCAGAAGTTACCTCCCTCGGACTCGTGCAGATGACGCGAAAAAAGCTTGGTCTCGGGCTGCTTGAAGCCTTCAGCGAGCCGTGTGACACATGTGCCGGGCGAGGGATCGTGGTTCATCACGAACCGATTCATCGTCACCGTAACGATGCTCCGTCGCGAGGAAAGCGCAAGAGCGGATCGCAGCAGTCGCAGCAGACCACGCAGGCGCATGCGATTACTGATGAGTCGCGAAGTGCGATGGCCAAGATTGCCGCATCCACAATTCCCGGCACGGCCGAGCACGCCGATGCTACCGAGCCTGCTGCGCAGAAGTCGGAGCCAAAGTCCGAAAACTCGCGGAATGCTCGGTCGCAGCGCAACTCGCGCCAGGCCCGTGAGGACCGATCAACTCGGGACGATCGATCAGCTCGTGACGATCGGCCAGCCCGAGATTCTTCCGCAGCAAAACAGGAGCAACGCCAAGTTGCTGTGAAGCCTGCTGCAGAAGATCTGCTGGGCTCAGTGCTCGACGCACTGCCGCCAGCTCCGGAAGCCGGAACTCGGCGGCGCACGAGCCGCAGAGTGAGTACTGCGGCCATTCTCGCCGAGACTGGCGATATTGTTGGAGTAGCTTCTGTCGAATCAACGACAGAAACCTAGGCGACACGGCGCGCCGCTATTTGACCGGTTTGGTGAGATGCGGTAAAGTTGACCCTTGGTGCCATTCGTTTTCGAATGGTCTGGCGCGTAGCTTCGGGTAGTGCGCTTATCTGTTTCAGCGGATACCCGCTAACAGCATTAGAACGTTTCATAGGAAAAAGGTAGACAAGTGGTTTTCGCAGTAGTGCGCACAAGCGGCCGTCAGGAGAGGGTCGAGGTTGGCTCGATCATCACCGTGAACCGTGTCTCGGGCGATGACAAGGGCAAGCTTGAGCTTCCGGCCGTGCTGCTCGTCGACGGCGACAAGGTCACCACCGACCCCGCAAAGCTGGCCAAGGTGAAGGTAACCGCAGAGGTTCTGAACGACCTTCGTGGCCCCAAGATCGTCATCCAGCGTTACAAGAACAAGACCGGCTACAAGCGTCGCCAGGGTCACCGTCAGGATCTGACGCGTATCCAGGTCACCGGTATCAAGTAACCGACGTTTTAGACGTTAGATTTTAAGGAGACAGTCAGATGGCATCCAAGAAGGGCGTTGGCTCTAGCAAGAACGGTCGCGACTCGAACGCGCAGCGCCTCGGCGTGAAGCGCTTCGGTGGCCAGCAGGTCAACGCAGGCGAAATCATCGTGCGTCAGCGCGGCACCCGCTTCCACCCCGGCGTAAACGTCGGTCGCGGCAAGGACGACACTCTGTTCGCCCTCGCCACAGGTGCAGTGGAGTTCGGCGCAAAGGGTGGCCGCAAGGTCGTCAACATTGTTGCTGCAGCGTAACTAGTTGCAAAAGGCAAGGCGGGCTGCGGCTCGCCTTTTGCCGTTTTTAGGGTCAGAATTCTTAGAGGAGGCTCACAGTGGTTACTTTCGTTGATCAAGTGCAGGTATTTTTGCAGGCTGGTCGCGGTGGAAACGGCTGTGTGTCAGTCCGTCGCGAGAAGTTCAAGCCGCTCGCAGGGCCAGATGGTGGCAGCGGCGGGCATGGTGGTGACATCGTGCTGTTTGCCGACGTGCAAGTCACAACGCTGTTAGATTTTCACCGTCGCCCCCATCTCGCTGCAGAGAAT
>JAAZCT010000147.1 GCA_012513165.1 Actinomycetales bacterium | reverse complement strand
CACATAGACGGTTCGACGGCGCAGATCGAGCCGGACGTCACCCACCTCGAATTCGAGGTTCTCGGTTGCTGCGGTCGCTTGCGCCAACCGCAACCGGACGCGTGCGAGCAGTTCCGCAAAGGAAAACGGTTTTGACATGTAATCAACGGCGCCACCCTCCAAGCCCGCCACGACATCCGCTGCCGAGTCCCGAGCCGACAACACGATCACTTTGACGTCTGGACGCGCGGCGCTCAGCCGCTCGAGCACGTCGAAACCGTTCAGCCCAGGCAAACCGATATCGAGAACTACCAGATCGAACTCACCCGTCGTCGCGTAGTCCAAACCTGTGATCCCATCGCCGACGACGGTGACCGTGAAGCCCTCGGCTTTCAGGCCTTTTGCAACGAAAGCGGCGATTCTTTCTTCATCCTCGACCACCAAGATACTGCTCATGAGTCCTCTTTCTGCGTGATGCGAATCCGGAATGTCGCTCCATCGACACCTGGCACGTGCTCGTCTAGCGCGAGGGTTCCGCCGTGCGCTTTCGCGATTGCTGAAACTATCGTGAGCCCCAGCCCGAACCCGTCCGACTCGGGGTCGGCTTGCTGAAAACGCTCGAAGATGAGTTCGCGCTGAGCGGGGTCGATACCCCTGCCAGTGTCACGCACCCATATCTCGAGAGTGGGTCCATTCCGGGAAGCGCCAATCGCGATCACATCGCCTTCGCTCGTGTGCTTAATCGCGTTGTCAACCAACTGAACCAGCGCTTGAACGATGCGTTGTTCGTCGAGCAACACGATCTCGTTGAGCGCGCTGTCTGTTCGCCAATCGCGTTCGGCCAACGGTGCCACACGGGCCAGGACCGAATCGATCACGCTTGCGACGTAGGTCGGCTCTGTCCGCACAAAGTCGTGGCGATCAGTCTTGGCCAGGATGAGCAGATCCGAAACCAGCCGACCCATGCGGTCGATTTCGTCGGTGACGATCGACCGGGTTGCTTCCACATCCGCCGGGTCGTTCACGTCGAGGAGTTCAATATGACCTCGAATGATGGTGAGCGGCGTTCGAAGTTCATGCGCCGCATCGTCGAGCATGCCCTTTTGCGCGGACATACTTGACTCGAGTCGGTCGAGCATGTCGTTGAAAGTACGTTGCAGATCCGCGAGGTCATCTCGACCGGTCACTTCAATCCGATCGGACAAACTTCCTTCCGTCACCGTTCGCGCGGTATCTCGAAGTTGACGCAACGGCGAAAGCGCTCTGCGAGCCACCAGGTTCGATAGGGCGACCACGATCATGATGGATAATGCCGCCAGAAGTGCGAAGGTGATCATGAGTTCACGCAGTTCTGCGCGTGCGGTATTCGTGTTCATCGTGGCGACGAGCGCAGACCGTTCAGTGCCGTGATGAACGGGCAGCACACCTACTCGATACGCCTGACCTTCAGCCACGAAGTCAAACACCCCGCCCGTCTCGAGCCGCTGGCGCACTTCCTTGGGGAACGTCTGGGCGGTGCGCAAAGCTTTCGCGTCGGGCCCAACGAACGTGACGGTGCCGTCCGCGTTGAAGGCCCACATGGCGGACCCGGCCGGAGGGAAACTGCTCTCGAGATAGGAGGTCAATCGAGCTGTTACCGGTTGGTCGGGCGCGAACTTTCGGAAACCGGCAAGTTCGTTCGCGATCGTCGTTTCGATCGCTGCATCGATCCGCCGCGACTCGACCACATAGACCGTCACTCCCGTGACGATCAGCGCGCTTGACACCAACGCGGCCACCGCAAGACTGATCCGTTGGCGAACCGTCAAGGTCCTTAATCGTGGCATCTAGTCGTCGTCGCGATCGTCGGGATCATCGTCGCCATCATCGTCGTCATCATCGTCATCGATATCGCGAGGCTTTGGCTTAACGGGCACGAAGGTGGGCTGCCTTGGGGGTTTCGTCTCCTGAACCGTAGGTTCGGGCGACGGCTCGACGCTTGGTTCGGGCGTCGGCTCTGCGCTGGCGACGATGGGATCTGTGAAGTTCGCTGGCGGCGTGGGCGCTGCCGTGACTCGGTCTACGACGACCACCATGAGGACGAGCGCGATCACAATGGATCCCACGGCAAAAGCGTGTTCCCGCAAGGTCGAGGTAAGACGGTTCATAAAGGCCATAATTTCGGGTTCAGATGGGAGATCGATGAGTCGCGGATGAGGAACTTCTCATAATGACAGAGTTGCTTTTCCTTGTCCGGCAGGCTTCGCAGGTCAGGCTGTGCTTGTCCCCAGCCTAGAACCATCGCCTAGGCTGCACAAAAGATCAGCCAACGCTAGGAAGAATTCGTGACAGCCCACCCCACAGTCGCTCACATTCGCGAGCTGCCATTGGCGTTCGCCACGACGGTCACCGGAGATTTCATCGACGCGAACGGCCACATGAATGTCCGCCACTAGTTCGACCTGCAAGAGACCGCCGCGACCGTCTACTTTGGCGAATGGGGTATCGACGAGGGCTACCCCGAACGCACCGGATTCGGGGTGTTCGCGTTGGAACAGCACCTCACATACCTATCGGAGTGCTTGGAGGGCGAGTCGCTGTCGGTATACGTTCGGGTGGTCGCGACCGGCGACAAAACTATCCATTCAATCGGCTATCTCGTGAACGATTCACGTGACACGTTGGCTCATGTGGTGGAAACAATGACCGCACATATCGATTTGAGTACGCGTCGCGTCGCCCCTTGGCCCGCCGAAATCACGTCAGTATTCGCCGGCCTCGCGAACGACGCGCCGTCGTGGAAACCTTTGACGGCTGCATGCCTCAAGGTCCGGTAGGGAACTCGGCGCGACCTATCATTGACCCATGAGTCAACGCCCCCCGTCGCTGTTGCTCGGGGTTGGCTTAAGCGTGATCGCCATGACCGTGAGTCTTGTGCTCGCGACGAGTGATCAACCCGCACTGGATTCGCCGGACGTGGCTGCCTGGGCGCGGTCTTCGGACCCATCTCGGCCTGCTCCTGCCCTCAAGACGATGACAACGATCGAGGAACCTGTGGTGGCAGGCGAACCGCGTTTCAAAGAAACGCTTCAGATCAGCAGCATGATGCTTTCTGAAACTGCGGGCGTCACGTTTTCACACCAGTGGCTGCGCAACGATGAAGCGATTGACGGCGCCACCGGAGCGAGTTATCGACTCCGGGCCCAGGACGTGGGGCAGCACATTTCGGTGGCGGTCACAGCGCACAAGTCCGGTTTCGAGCCCGTCACAGCGACTGCGTCGGTTGCCCGAGAAATTGAGCACGTCCAAGACGTCCGCACGACCGTGAAGTATCAGGTCGCAACCCGTGGACGAACAACCTCGAATCTCGGGGCTTTTAAGACGGAAGTCGCCGAGATTCTGGCCGATCCGCGCGGGTGGCGCTCGGCCGGCATTGCCTTCGAGGAAGTGCCGTCTGGCGCTCCCATGACGATCTATCTCGCCACCGCAGAAACACTGCCCAGTTTTGCGAGCATCTGTTCGTCGCAGTGGAGTTGTCGCGCCGGAGCAAACGTCGCGATCAACCAAACTCGTTGGGAAGACGCCACCGACACGTGGAAGGCCCAAGACGGAACGACGTTGGCCGGCTACCGCCACATGGTGGTCAATCATGAGGTTGGCCACTGGTTGGGCTACGACCACAGGTATTGCACGACGCCGGGCAAAGCAGCGCCATTGATGATGCAGCAATCCAAGGGCCTCAACGGATGCACACCGAATCCTTGGCCACTGAAATCGGAGCTGGATCCACCCCGATTCCGGTGAAACCCCGACACCGACCGCATTGCTAGCGAGTCACATCAGCCTCATTTTCCTCTTGAGGCCTAGAGTCACCAAATAGTTCAAAAGAACTATATGACCAATAGTCATTCGCTACGGTCTTGAATCAATCGCTGAGTGACCCTCATCACCCACGAACGTCCACCCTAGGAGAAACACATGCGACTACCCCTGTCCCTCGCAGGAAAGCGTGCCGCCGTCATCGCCGTCACGTGCACCGCGATCATTGCCACCACAGCCGGGCCTGTGATGGCATCGGGTTCCACTGACAAGCTCAACGGTCACCTCAACACGGCCCTCGTCAAGACCGAACAACAGCCGGCCTCAGCGAACCCCGAGGTCAGCCTGCCAAACGACTCAACAGCGCGAGGAAGCCTCGAAGGCGAACACGGCGAGCTCACCCTCACGCTGCCAAGCTCCGGCAAGCCGCTCTCCAGCACGAGCAATCGCACAATCTTTCGAGGAAAGAACTCGCAGTCGTCACTGACTTTGGAGTCAACCGATGAGAGCTTGCGGAGTCTCATCGCCATCGACAACGCCCTAGCTCCCGAGCGCTGGAGCTTCATGATCGGTGGAGATGTCGCGAAGCTGGCGCTCTTGCCTGACGGCGGCGTTATTGCACTTGACTCGAACGGCGGAGTGGTCGCTGGAGCACCAGCACCTTGGGCGGTTGACGCCAAAGGAAAGGCGATTCCTACCCGATACGAAGTCAAGGGCACGACGTTGACTCAGGTGGTCCAACACCGTCCAACGCTCAAGACTTTGCGTAATCCAACCGCCTACCCAGTCGTTGCGGACCCATCGTTCGATATGGACTTCGAAGCCGCCTTGCAGCGGTGCGCAATCCACGCGGGAACCACCCTCGGCGGAAGCGTGATCACTGACATCACCGCGGGCAAGGACATCAACTTCGAAGGCTTGGTTGAGCCTGCGCTCAACGCGTGCCTCAAGGGCATCACCACTGGCACGATGCTCGCTGGTGCGGACTTCTCTGGTGTTATTTCTTCGCTGACGACTGCAATTAAGACAGGCAACTTCGATCTAGGTTCGATCGATATTTCCGCGCTCCTGGCAGGACTCACCGGCGGTAACAACGGAACAGCCACTCCCGGCACCGGAGGTCTCGATCTGGGTGGACTGATCGGCGGATCGGCAGGCTCGCTCGATCTGGGTGGACTGATCGGCGGATCGGCAGGAACTGTTGACATCGGCAAGATCCTGGGAAGCCTAGACCTCGCAGCGCTCACGGGTTCAGGTTCCGATATTGACATCGCGAAACTGGCTGAACAGTTGCTTCCCGTAGTAATCGAACTGCTTCCGCTGATCATGAAGCTGTTCTGAGAGAAGCACCCTATCGAGTTGAACCTGATGTAAAAGTTCTCTCGTGAAATGCGTTGGGGAGTTGGCCACTCAATCGTGGCCAACTCCCCAACGCTTTTTCTGTCAGGCTTGCGCTCATGAGCATCGAGATGATGCCTCAGGCTTAGGGACGACGCGGGAACTGCCCGAAGTCAGGCTTGCGTTTTTCCTTATAGGCTTCGCGGCCTTCTTGAGCTTCGGCCTGACCGTAGAACAGCAAGTTCGCATCGTGGGCAAGTTGCTGGATGCCTGCATATCCGTCTTCGTGCGCGTGGAAGCTCATCTTTGACAAGCGCAGTGCCCACGGCGAGAGTTCTAGCATCTCGCGCGCCCACTTGATGGTCTCTGCCTCAAGTTCAGCCAACGGCACGACCGTGTTGACCAGGCCCATGTCCATGGCTTCTTGCGCATCATATTGACGGCACAGGAACCAGATCTCTTTTGCCTTCTTGGGCCCGACAAGATCAGACAAGATGCTGGCGCCGTAACCGCCGTCGAAGGATCCCACTTTAGGACCCACTTGGCCGAAACGTGCGTTATCGGCAGCGATGGT
>JAAZCT010000146.1 GCA_012513165.1 Actinomycetales bacterium | reverse complement strand
GGCGGGCATCGCACGCCACCATCAGAAAAGTCCCGGCATGATCTCGTTCGACATGTCGGAGAAGGCTGCTTCTTGATCCGTTGCGAACTGATCCCAAGCAGCTGAATCCCAGATTTCGATCCGGTCCATTGCTCCGACGACCGTGCATTCGCGATCCAGTCCGGCCCATTCGCGCAGCACCGGAGGAATCGAGATGCGTCCCTGCTTGTCCGGCACTTCGGAGACTGCTCCCGAATAGAGCATGCGCAAGAAGTTCCGCGCTTCCTTGTTGGTGAAAGGCATCTGTTGTGCCTTTTCGGCGAAGCGCGCAAAGCTCTCGGTGGTCCACCCGTAAATGCTGTGGTCCTGTCCCCTGGTCAGCACGATGCCCTGCTCCAGTTGTGGCCGGAACTTGGCAGGCAAGAAGAGTCGCCCTTTGTCGTCGAGCCGCGGCGTGTGAGTACCGAAGAAGTGCGCGATATCTGGACTCATCGCAGACCTCCTTCTGTATAGCCACGCTGACTCCTTTGAGACGATCTTGCTCCATTTCGCCCCACTCTACTCCATAACCCTCCACTACAACCGACCTCGGCGTCAAGAATGTGGCGTGTCACACACGAAAAAACCCCACGATTTCAGCAAAAGAAATTCGTGGGGTGAAGTGGAGCAAAAAAATGCCCCACGAAACCGTGGGGCATTTCAAAAGATTAGGTCAGAAAGGACCTTCGTCTTTTCGATCCTGCCAGCGCTGTTCCATGCGCTGCACGAAACTCACACGTTTCGGCTGAGGCGCAGGCTTTCGAACAGGCTCTGACTGTCCGGGCAAAACGCCCAGGCGCCACGGCTGGAGCAAGCCATAAACGCCGGCCACCATCGCCAAGAAGCCGAGCACACCGAGCCAAGTTAAGGAATACACCGCACCGAGAATGAGCAACACAATTCCGACCGCTGTACCGAGGCCCGAGAGCGCCGCAATACGACGATAGTGTTCCGTGATCTTGGAGCCGCGGAGTGCCGAGGCGAACTCTGGATCCTCAGCTGCCAAAGACCGTTCTAACTGCTCGAGCAGTCGGGCCTCTTCTTCAGAAAGTGGCACGACGCCTCCTTAAGGGTTCTGGACTCTCTTTAGTCTAGTCGGCCGAGGGCTTGCAAACCACCCGATCCGGCAGCGAATTGAGGTTGCACCCTCAAACGTTGTTCTAATTCAAGCAGAGCGCCAAAACGAAGAGCATCGTCGTCAGTCAAATCGGGGGGAACCGAATCACTAAACACGCGAACACCGCGGACGCCAATCATGGAGAACCCCGCTGCTTCCATCAGGCTGGTCAATGCCGCCGGGTCATAGCGCCGCGGGCCTAGAACTGCGTGATCCCACTCGTGAACGTTGGCAGCCAGCAACTGGCCGGCCAAGGCCACGTCCCCAAGTGATACGAGGTGTTTCATCGCGGCCGCCAAACCCGGAACTTGCACACTCAACACTCCGCGAGGTCTCAGCACGGAGGCGAGCGATCGCAAGAGCGCCACGGGATCGGCCACCGACTCGACGACCCCATGACACAAAGCGACGACAAACTTTTCCGCGAACATCGACTGCGTCAGCGACTCGCCATCGGCTTGAACCGCCTCGATGTCGACGTCTGCCTCTTG
>JAAZCT010000145.1 GCA_012513165.1 Actinomycetales bacterium | reverse complement strand
GTCCAGTGTTCCGGAATCGCGGCCGCGATGGCTCGCACTTTCGCGCTCGGCAGCACGAGAGTTGGCACGTCGAACCCAAAATGCGATTCGATTACGGCTTGCACCTCGACTGCGGTCGGGTTCGCGCTGCTCGTGCCCACTGCGTTACCGGAGTTGATGTAGACCGTCACGTCTGTAAATCCGATGCGCTCGAGCACGGCTTGGAACTCTGCTTTGGGAACTCGCTTTCGGCCTCCGATGTTGACTCCGCGAAGCAACACTACATAGCGGTCAGTCATGATTCCCCCTGCTGTGCATCGCCTTCATCGCGCTCGGGGCGCTGGAACACGTCTGGGATTCCGTCGGCGTTCGCGTCTGTCGATTCAAGTACCGCGATCCGGCCATAGTGCCGATTCCGCGCGCGCAGCACGAACGAAGACAGCACCGCGGCCGACACTGATCCGCTCAGCACGCCGATCGTGACGAAGTCGCCGAAGCCGGACTCCGCACTGAACGCGAGTTTGCCGATCAACAGCGAAACCGTGAAGCCCACGCCGGCCAGCATGCCCACACCCAGCACGTCGATCCACGAGATGCTCGGGTCGAGTTCCGCGCGAGTGAACTTCGCCAAAAGCCAGGATCCGAGCAAGATTCCGATGGGTTTGCCGAACACGAGGCCGACGATAATGCCGAGGGTCACCGGGTCTTTGAACGCGCTGCTGAGAACGCCCTCACCGGTGACGGAAACTCCCGCCGCGAAGAACGCGAACACCGGTACCGCGAAGCCGGCCGAGATGGGCCTGATGTGGTGTTCGAATCGTTCAGCCGGGCCTCGCCCGTCTGGCGAGCCGGGGAACGAGAACACGGGGACCATGAACCCAAGCAGCACTCCCGCGACGGTCGCGTGAACGCCGGATGAGTGCATCAGCACCCATGTGATCACGGCGAGTGGCGTGAGTAGCCAGCCCGAATGCCAGCCGCGTTTCGTCACCCACCAGAAGACGGCCAGAGGCACCGCTGCGGCGGCGAGATACATGAAGTTCACGCCCGAGGAATAGAACACGGCGATCACCAGGATCGCCAGCAGATCGTCGACGACGGCCAACGTCAACAGGAACGTGCGCAGCGCGAGGGGTAGGTGCGAGCCCATCAGCGCCAGTACCGCAACCGCGAAGGCGATGTCTGTGGCTGATGGGATCGCCCACCCGTGCAGGCGTTCCGTTCCCGATGTGACCGTCACCGCCACGTAGAACAGTGCCGGCACCGCCATGCCGGCCACGGCGGCCACGATGGGCAACGCAGCCCGGCTGGGATCGCGTAGGTCGCCTTCGACAAACTCGCGGTTGAGTTCGAGGCCCACCACGAAGAAGAAGATCGCCAGCAAACCATCGGCAGCCCAAGTGGCCAAACTTAAATCGAGGTGCAGCGAACTGGGCCCAACTCGCACCTCGGCGAGGTCAAAATAGGAGGCCGCCCAAGGCGAGTTTGCCCAGATCAGCGCAACCAGGGCACTGCTGAGCAGCAGCATGCCGCCGACGGATTCTTTGCGGAGGATGTTGGCGACGCGCGAAGACTCGAGCCAGCTGCCGCGCGAAAAGAGAACGTTGCTCACGAAGGGCCTTTCAGGGGTAGCGAATAGATCGCCGACCAGACTTCCCGGCACACCAGCACTCAGTCTAGCGATAAGTCATGGCGTTCAGCCAGATCAGCAATTGGCATGGCGGGTGCTGGTCGAGAAAGCGGCAGCACACGTCACGACTTTCACCCCAGCGAGCCTCAGAACGAGCGGCTCCGAACCGTTCGGGTGAGACGCGGTGGGGCTGCGTTCGCGCGCAATCGCCATAATGAGGACTACAAACAGTCTTTTTCAGGAAGAGATCACCGTGCGAAATCCCCGAGCATTCCTACGTCCATTAGCTGTTGGCGCGCCCACTCCGAACGCAGATATTGAGTCGCGTCCCAGCCGGATGATTCATTTTTTTGATCCGAGCAACGAGAAAATGGCTGCCAAGGTGCCCCAGATCGCCGGGCAGACCGACATCATCTTGGGCAACCTCGAAGACGCAGTGAAAACGGAAAAGAAGGAAGCTGCGCGTCTCGGCCTCGTCGAAATCGCAAAGGCCACCGACTTCGGCACCACTCAGTTGTGGACGCGTGTCAACAGTCTCGATTCGCCGTGGATGCTCGACGACATGATCACGTTGATCACTGAAATCGGTCACAAGCTTGACGTCATCATGATTCCGAAGGTTGAAGGCCCACAAGACATTCACTATGTGGATCGCCTGATGG
>JAAZCT010000144.1 GCA_012513165.1 Actinomycetales bacterium | reverse complement strand
CGCGAACACCGTCTTGACGATGAAAAGGCTCGCGACGATCATGGCGATCAGCGACAAACCCACGGCGATGGCCGCGGGGAGATTACGGCCGGCCTTGGAAGGCTTCTTTGCTTCAGAGTCGGCCGGGCTGGACGACTCAGACATCGAGCAGCTCAGCTTCCTTTGCTTTCAGAGTTTCGTCGATCTCATCGACAAACTTCTTCGTCAACGCATCCAACCGCTTCTCAGCAGCCGTGTTGTCGTCTTGGCTGATCTCGGAGTCTTTTTCGGCACGATCAAGAGTCTGCTTCGCGCTACGTCGCACATTGCGAACCGCAACCTTGGCGTCTTCAGCCTTCGTCTTAGCGAGTTTGATGTATTCACGACGGCGGTCTTCAGTGAGTTCAGGAAGGTTCACGCGCAAGACTTGCCCATCGTCCGAAGGGTTGACACCCAAGTCGGACTCGCGAATCGCCTTCTCGATGGCAGCCTTGGCGCCAACATCGTAAGGGCTAATGATCACCGTACGAGGTTCAGGAATTTGAAAACCCGCCAACTGTTGCAGTGGGGTTGCCGATCCGTAGTAATCCACAACGATCTGCGAAAACATCGCCGGATGGGCTCGACCTGTGCGAATCGCAGCAAATTCATCACGTGCGTGTTCAACGGCCTTGGCCATCTTCTGGTCCGCTTCTTTCAGCGTGGATTCGATCACGATTTCTCCCTCGTTCGACTCAATCCGAATGGACGAGTGTTCCGATCTTCTCACCACGGAGGGCATTGGCGATATTGCCGTCCCCATCCATGCCGAAAACGATCATTGGCAACTTGTTTTCCATGCACAAGGCGAATGCCGCGGCATCGACTACCTGCAACTGCTTACGCAAGGCCTCGGCGAAAGTGACGGATTCAAGACGCTGTGCGTCCGGATCCTTGCGCGGATCGGCGGAATATACGCCGTCCACACCGTTCTTACTCATCAAGACCGCGTCAGCCTTGATCTCCAGCGCGCGTTGCGCTGAGACAGTATCTGTCGAGAAGTAGGGCATTCCTGCGCCGGCGCCGAAGATAACGACACGGCCCTTTTCCAAGTGCCGGACGGCCTTGCGCGGAATGTATGGTTCTGCAACTTGCCCCATCGTGATCGCGGACTGCACGCGAGTCTCAATGCCCTGCTTCTCGCAGAAGTCCTGCAAGGCTAGGCAGTTCATCACGGTTCCGAGCATGCCTATGTAATCAGCCCTGGCCCGCTCCATTCCGCGCTGGCTGAGCTCAGCCCCGCGGAAGAAGTTACCGCCACCAACAACGATGGCTACTTGCACGCCTTCGTTAACAGCTTCTGCGATTTGGCCCGCAATCCAATTGACAACATCCGGGTCGATCCCAATGGAACCGCCGCCGAACGCTTCGCCGGAAAGCTTAAGTAAAACGCGTCGCGACGAGGAACCGGTAATAGTTTCATGTGCCGTTTCGGTCATGGTGATCTCCGATTCCTCGTCGCGTTGCGTTGTATGAGTGTCAGGCTCCGATTTCGATGTGAGCGAAACGAGTGATCGTCACGCCCGCCTCATCGAGAACAGCCTTCACGGTCTTCTTGTTGTCGATTACCGAAGGCTGTTCAAGTAGAACAACTTCTTTGAAGAAGCCATTAACGCGACCTTCGGTGATCTTGGCCAAAGCCTGTTCGGGCTTACCCTCTTCGCGGGCAGTCGCTTCGGCGATCTCTCGCTCTTTGGCAACCGTTTCAGCTGGAACGTCGTCGCGAGTCAAGAAGCGAGGACGCATCGCAGCAATCTGCATTGCAGCGCTACGAGCCGCCTCTTCGTTGTCGCCTTCGAACTCTACGAGGACGCCAACTGCCGGGGGAAGATCGCTGGCGCGACGGTGCAAGTAGACCGCAACTTTGCCGGCCAAGGCTGCAACGCGACCAAGTTCGATCTTTTCGCCGATGACCGCAGCCAGCGCGCTGATGGTCTGCTCGACGGTCTGACCCGATTCAAGAACGACGTTCTTGAACGCTTCAGCATCAGCAGGCTTTTCAGCGGCAGCAACGGCGGCAAGAGCTTCAGCCAATTCAATGAACTGTTCGTTCTTGGCGACGAAGTCAGTCTCTGAGTTCAATTCGACCAAGGCCGAACCACTCTGAGCCACAAGACCAGCCGATGCTTCACGCTCTGCACCGCGCTTGGCGGCCTTCGCAGCACCGGAGATCCGCAAGACTTCAATAGCCTTTTCAAAGTCGCCGTCGGTCTCGGTGAGAGCCTTCTTCGCATCCATCATGCCCGCGCCCGTTGCGTCGCGGAGTTTCTTTACATCTGCGGCTGCAATAGCCATTCGATTCACCTCTGTTCTGGTGATCCCCACAGGGGGATCAAGTTATTGGGCAGGTGCCCGGAGATCACTCAGCTGCTGGAGCTTCTTCGGCTGCGGCCTTCTTTGCAGGAGCCTTCTTTGCTGCGGCCTTCTTGGCCGGAGCTTCAGTTGGCGCTTCTTCCTTGGCAGCTTCTTCAGCAGGAGCGTCGCCGGCTGGAGCCAGCAATTCGCGTTCCCAATCGGCGAGTGGCTCTTCAGCGCCTAGTTCTTCTCCGGGAGTTTCTTCACCGGTCTTGGCTCCACCACGAGCGATCAAGCCTTCAGCAACAGCGTCAGCCATGACACGGGTCAACAAGCCAACCGAGCGGATAGCGTCGTCGTTACCCGGGATTGGGAAATCAACATCGTCAGGATCGCAGTTGGAGTCAAGGATTGCGATGATCGGAATACCAAGCTTGCGTGCTTCGTCAACCGCGAGGTGTTCCTTGTTCGTGTCCACGATCCACACCGCGTTTGGAGTACGGCCCATATCGCGAATACCACCGAGGGTACGCGATAGTTTGGTGTACTCGCGGCGCATCTGAAGGAGTTCCTTCTTGGTGCGGTTCGAGCCCGCAACATCGTCGAAGTCAATCTCTTCGAGTTCCTTCATACGCTTGAGGCGCTCAGACATGGTCTGGAAGTTGGTCAACATGCCGCCGAGCCAACGCTGGTTCACGAAAGGCATGCCGACGCGCTTCGCTTGTTCTTCGATTGGCTCTTGAGCCTGACGCTTCGTTCCTACAAACAAGATCGTGCCGCCACGAGCGACAGTGTTCTTAACAAAGTCGTAGCTGGCATCGATGTAAGTGAGGGACTGCTGGAGGTCAATGACGTAGATGCCGTTGCGCTCCGTGAGGATGAAACGCTTCATCTTCGGGTTCCAACGACGAGTCTGGTGACCAAAATGAACGCCGCTCTCGAGGAGCTGGCGCATAGTTACGACGGCCATAGCCGATCCTTCCACGGCACGTACTAGACGTGCCTTATCCAAGTTGTCGCAATACCGTTTGGTATTGCCCTGGCGCCATCCATTGCAGGGACCACCCGTCAGGTGACGGGACTCGGATCCTGCCCCATATTCAGCGAAGCGTCATATGAGAAAAAGGCGCGCGAATTTCACCTCTTTCAAGGTGATGTCCCTATCTTAGGGCACGGACTGCTTTCCAGCGAAATCCACATGGACAAACGGAGTGTCTTTTAGCCCACAAGCTACGCCCGCGCACTTCCGAACTGGCAGAAAAAGCCGTGAGATGAATTCCATGCGACGACTTATACTGATTAGTTTGGCACTTGGTGCGGCCTCCGCCACCCTGGTGATCACGGGAAGCTCCAGCCAGGCCGAGTCGAACCGGTGGCAATCCCCGATACCCGGAAGTTCCATCGTTCGAGTATTCGACATGACGAGCAACTACGGCCCAGGACATCGCGGAGTCGATCTCGCTGCCAAAGAAAACTCCTCGGTTTACGCAGTTGCCGCAGGAACGGTCACCTGGTCTGGCAAGGTCGCCGGTCGCACCACGATCACGATCGATCACGGGGAAGAAAGATCGACGTACGAACCTGTCACAGCCTCAGTCTCGAACGGCGACCGGGTTTCACGGGGTGACCACTTAGGCACGCTCGCTGCCGGGCATGGGGAATGTCTGCCCGCTTGTCTACACCTCGGCCGGATACGGGACGGAACGTACTTGGATCCAGCCGAACGGTTTGAAGCGTCGGAGGGTTATCGCTTGATTTCACCGATCGGCCCGCCGCCAAAGCCGCCGGCTCTCCTCAACTCTTCCGGGTCGCTACCCACGAACGGGCACATCACTTCGCCGTTTGGAATGCGCACAGATCCGTTCACGAAAGTGCAAAGATTCCACGACGGCACGGACATTGGGGCGCCTTGTGGACAGCCTGTCTTCAGCGTGGCATCCGGCGTTGTGACCCACGCTCACGCTCGAGGAGGCTACGGACTATTGGTCGAGGTGAAACATGCTGGGCACACGACAACCGGATACGCGCATCTTTCAGCCGTCAATGTCACCGTTGGAGAACGTGTCGAGCGTGGGACTCTGCTTGGAAAGGTCGGCACGACAGGTCGTTCGACGGGATGCCATCTGCACTTCATGAAACGAGATCGCGGCAGAGCCGTAGATCCGCAGGTCGGGTAGTGCGCTGCGGTTCACGCTCTGGGGTGCGCTTGGATAAACGCTGAGCGCAGGCGTTCAGCACTGACGTGCGTATAGATCTGAGTTGTGCCGAGAGAGGAATGACCCAAGAGTTCCTGAACCATACGCAGGTCTGCTCCCCCTTCGAGCAAATGCGTCGCAGCAGAGTGGCGCAATCCGTGGGGTCCCAAACTTGGCAAGCCACCCACCGCTTCAATTCGAGCGTGCACTACCCGTCGAACCGCGCGTTGATCGATTCGCGCTCCCCTCGCGCCTAAGAAAACAGCATTGCCGCTTGCAGAATCCGCGATCTTGGCCCGGTGCACCGAACTCCAGAGATCTAACGCTTCCGCCGCCGGCAAGCCATACGGAACCGCTCGTTCTTTACGTCCTTTGCCAAAGACCCTAAGCACCCTGCGCGAGGTATCAATGTCTGACAGATCTAGCCCCACCAATTCGCTCACCCGAATGCCTGTCGCATAAAGCACCTCGATCATGGCCAGATCTCTCACGCCTAGCGAACCCTCGTCTACCAAGGATTCTGTGATTTGCCGAACCGTGGCGTCAATTGCCTGAGCCGAAAGCGTTTCGGGCAAAACCCGGTGGGGTTTTGGATTTACCAGGAGCGCGGCTGCATCCGTACTCGCCATCCCGCATCGCACCAACCAGGCAGTGAAAGATCGCGCTGCAGTTGAACGCCTCGCCACTGTGGTTCGACTCTTGCCACGCGATTGCAGTCCCGCCAACCAACTTCGCAGAACTCCGATGCGTAAATCTGCCGGGTCCTCGATGCTCATTCGCATCGAGTGGTTGGCGAGATTTGAGATGTCGCCTAGGTAAGCACGAACCGTGTGATCGGACAGATCACGTTCGACTTCGAGATGGTGTGCCCACCCAGACAATGCCGCTTGCCACGCTGAGCTCAGCGACTCGACCTCGATCTCAGGTTCACCGGCGGAAGACATACTCCAAGGGAATCATCATCCCCCTGCGAAAGGCGGGAGCACATCGATCGTGTCGAAATCGTCAAGCACCAGTAGACGATCGCCTACGCGTGCGCCGTCGGCCAAAAACGTGCACGTCATAAAGAGGTTTCGCGCCTGCGGATAGGCCTTGACCAGCATGTCGCGTAGCAACGCTGTATTCACGTGTGGGGGCAGATCAAAATCGGAGACTGCTTTGTGCTCCGCACCCACAACAGCCCGCGTTGATGCAAAAAAGCGAAAGTGCGCCATGAACTCGACCTT
>JAAZCT010000143.1 GCA_012513165.1 Actinomycetales bacterium | reverse complement strand
GCCCTGGCCCGACACGTTCACCGGTTTCGTCGGTCACCCACGTCTGACTGAAGTAGTGCAAAAAATCACGTTGGTCGTGAGTGAAGGCCACATCTTGTTCGAATGCGAACGCTTCAGTGTCGGGATACTCGCTCCGACCGTTGCCGTGCCACGCTCCGAGAAGCCACGCAAGCGGAAGCATTTCTGGGTGCAAATCGGTGGGGATCTGAAAAGCCATACCTCCATGCTAGCGAGCAACGCATTAGCCTTACATCGTGCGAGCAGTAATCCAACGAGCAAGTCGAGCCAGCGTTTCTGTCGAGGGTGAGGTCTTGGGCTCGTTCAACGGGCCTGGGCTGGTCGTCCTCTTGGGTATTACTCACGATGATCAGCCCAAAGATGCCGAGGCCCTCGCTTCCAAGATCGCTCATCTTCGCATCATGCGCACCGAGCGATCTCTGCTCGAGGCTGCTGGGTCGGCCCTCGTGGTCAGTCAATTCACGCTTTATGCGAATACTGCGAAAGGTCGCCGACCGTCTTGGGGCGCCGCCGCGCCGGGGCCGGTCGCAGAACCTTTGTACGAATACTTCTGTTCGGCACTCGCTCAAACCGGGGTGCCAGTATCTCGTGGGCGCTTCGGAGCTGACATGAATGTTGAACTAGTCAATGATGGGCCAGTCACACTCATACTTGAAAGCTAAGATCTCGAAAAAGCGTGGGATTTCGCAGCGCTTGCATTCATCCGGCATAATAGAAAGGTTGATTGAAAGGACTCGGATGGATACCTCAACTTCACCGGCTGGTTCTCGTGCCGCAAATCGGTCTTCTTTCCGTTCCCGTCATCCACTTTTGATTTGGATCTTGCCCTTGTCAATCATTCTCCCCCTAGTTGCCGGCGGGGCATACCTGTGGAATTTGAACGCCCATATGTCGAGCGTGGGAAGGATTGACACTGGAAACGCCTATGACGGTCCTGACGCTGACGACGGCAAGCCGCTCAATATCTTGTTGATTGGCTCCGATAAGGGTGAACCTCAAGAAGGTCAGTCAAAGAAGACCACGGTCGCTCAGGACACCAAAGCGGACACGTGGCCCGTAGGAAAATACCGCAGCGACACGCTCATGGTGATTCATGTTCCGGCAGACCGCTCTCAAGTTTTCGTGGTGTCGATCCCGCGCGATAGTTTCGTCCCCATCTTTGATGCCGAGGGCAACGAGACTCACTCAGAAAAAATCAACTCCGCCTTTAGCGACCACGGCCCGTTAGGCACGCTCAAGACGGTCGAGAATCTGACCGGACTGAAAATGAACCATCTCGCGATCATCGACTGGGATGGTTTCAAGGATCTGTCTACGGCTGTTGGCGGAGTGCCGGTCACGATACCCAAGACTTTCTACGATCCCAAACAGAAGATCACCTGGGAAGCCGGCGATCACGTGCTTGAGGGCAAGGAAGCCCTGGCCTATGTGCGCACTCGTTACGGACTGATCGGCGGCGATTTCGATCGCATCAAGCGTCAACAGAACTTCATGCGTTCCCTCATGGGCAAGATGCTCAACTCTGACGTGAGTTCGAATCCGGTCAAACTCAACAAGATGGTCAAAGCGCTCACCCGAAACTTGACCGTGGATGAGGGGTGGTCCACCACGTCCATCGCGAAACTTGGGCTGTCTCTCAAAGGGATCAAAACCGACAACGTTGTTTTCATGACGGCTCCCGTCGCCGGGACCGAGACGATCCCAGTCTGGGGCAGCATCGTTCGACTCGATGAAGTCAAGTCGGCGGAACTCTTTGCCGCACTCAAGGACGGCACCATGGAAGAGTTCCTCGCCGACCATCCTGATCTGGCGCTCAGCGACGAAGAAACAATCCGCTAGCCAGCCAGTCCGCAGACAAAAAACCTCCGGCGCCCGCCGCATAGTGCGATCGGCCGCCGGAGGCTACTTTTTGTAAACTCAAACTGAGACTGCTACGTCCGCCACGAGGCCGAGATCGGCGACGACTGTCTTGTCGACGCTATCGGTGCTGGGCGCGAGGGTGCGCAGAGTCCAGGTGCCTGGTGCCGCAAAGAAGCGGAACTGGCCGGTGGCTGAGGTGGGAACCTCTGCCGTGAACTCTCCGGTGCGGTCAAGCAGACGCACGTATGCGTTGGATACTGGCTCGTCGTCACGAAGGACGATGCCCTGAATCACGGCCTGCTTGGTGATGTCGATTCCGTCTAGGCTTGGTCCGCCACGAGTTGCTCCGCACATGTCAGGCCTCCCCTGGCTCGTCGCCCAAAGCTACTGGAACAGCACGCAACGCGCCGTATTCTCTCCAAGAGCCGTCGTAGTTCTTGACGTTCTTACGATCCAAGATTTGGCTCAAAACGAACCAGGTGTGCGAGGAACGCTCGCCGATGCGGCAGTAGGCGATGGTGTCTTTGTTCTCGTCGAATCCGACTTCGTCATACAAGGCAGCGAGTTGCTCGTCGCTCTTGAAGGTTCCGTCGTCGTTGGCTGCCTTGCTCCATGGGACGTTGCCTGCAGTAGGAACGTGTCCACCGATTTGGCCAGCTTCCTGCGGAAGGTGCGCTGGGGCCAGGAGGCGGCCGGCGAATTCATCCGGGCTGCGGACGTCGATCAGGTTCTGGACGCCGATGGCTGCCACAACGTCGTCGCGGTAAGCACGGATCGACTCGTCAGCAGGCTTGGCCACGTACGTGGTTGCCGGACGATCGGGGATGTCAGCAGTGAGTTCGCGACTTTCGAGTTCCCACTTCTTGCGGCCGCCGTCGAGCAAACGCAGATCGGTGTGACCGTAGTAGCGCAGGTACCAGAACGCGTAGGCAGCGAACCAGTTGTTGTTGCCGCCGTAGAACACGACGGTTTGGTCGTTGGAAACGCCCTTGGCCGAGAGTAGCGCCGAGAGGCGATCCTGGCTGATGAAGTCATGGCGGACGCCGTCTTGCAGATCGGCTCTCCAGTCCAACTTGATGGCGCCACGGATGTGGCCCTTGTCGTAAGCTTCGCTGTCTTCGTCGACCTCGATCAGGACGATGTTCGGGTTGTCGAGGTTTTCCTCGACCCAGTCAGCTGTGACGAGTACGTTTTCGCGACTCATGGGTGCTTCCTTTCATGGTTTCGGAGCAGGTAGCTGCCCCAAGTGTGGGTTGATGTGGGTATTAGACGAACTGTTTGGCGAGACGCCGGGTGATTAAGTACATTTCGCAGCCGAGGCAGAACCCCGTTGCCGCGTTGAGCAGTGCCGCAGCGAGTGCAAACCCCACGAGCACGAGTGCTGCGCTCGAGAATCCTGCGAATAGCAGGACTGCGGCGGGCGCTGTGAACGCCAAACCAACGGCTTGAGCGAACTGAGGCGGACGCGAGTCTTCAGTCTCAGTAGGAGCTCCAATTCGCGGGCGAACAAACGCCGCATAGAACTTGGACTGTGGTGTTGCGGTTGGGCCGATGAAGGCGCCGAGGGCAAACAACCCGACCTGAATCAGGAGCAGTGCTTCCTTAACTCCGGCAGGAGCCAAGATCACGGCCACCAGCACGACGCTGGTGACGGCTGC
>JAAZCT010000142.1 GCA_012513165.1 Actinomycetales bacterium | reverse complement strand
GTGAAGATGCCGGTGGGCAAAACGTGGATCGAACTGGTGAATGACGGCGTCGGAAAACTCACCTTCAACTAACCCGGCAGCACGCCCCGCCTAGATGACGTATCTGGCCTCAGCAGGCATGATGGAGATATGACTACCTTGCGGGGCGAACTGCTCGTGGCTAGCTCAGCCATCGAAGATGAGCCATTCTTCCGCAGCGTCATCTATCTGTTGGACGCCGACGAGGACGGCGCGCTGGGCATCATCTTGAACTGTCCGCTCGAATCGGATCTGCAACTCGTGTTCCCCGAATGGAGCAGTTCGGTCGACTCTCCGGGCCGGCTCTTTCTGGGCGGACCGGTCGATTCCGATTCCGCCATCGCGGTCGGCGTCGTCCCGGACGGAAGCCACCCCTTTGGCTGGCAGTCGGCCAACGGGCGTGTCGGCATTGTCGATCTCGACCGTCCCGCACCAGCATCGGGGGAGTTCGAGGCGCTGCGTCTCTATGCCGGCTATGCGGGTTGGTCGCCCGGGCAACTCGAAGCTGAGATCGCCGAAGGGTCGTGGCTGGTGGTGGCCGCGAAAGAAAGCGATCTGATGCACCCGGACCCAGAAACCCTCTGGCGAGACGTACTTTTGCGGCAAACTGACGACACGCGCTTTTGGGCCACCTTGCCCGACCAACTCAACGCGAACTGACCGTTTAGGATGGGCTTGTGGGATTCTTTGGTCGCGGTACTCAAACTGTTCATGACGAGCGCACAGAACAGCGCTTAGATCACGGCGATCACGAGCGATTCAGCCATTACGTTCCCAAAGAAAAGCTCACCGAAGCGATGGTCATGGGCACTCCCGTGATCGCGTTGTGCGGCAAAGTGTGGGTCCCTAGTCGCGATCCGCAACGCTTCCCGGTCTGCCCCGAGTGCAAAGACAAGTGGGATAACTTTGAGCCCGGCGACGACGGAGACGATCCGGACTCGTGAGCCGCAGCCAGCCCCTCAGAGCCTGGCAGCGAGCAGCATTCGAGAAATACACGGCCACCCAGCCGCGTGATTTTCTCGCCGTCGCGACGCCCGGAGCCGGAAAAACCACCTTCGCTTTAACGATTGCAGCCGACCTGTTGCATCGACGCGTGATCAACCGAGTCGTGATCGTGGCACCCACCGAGCACTTGAAAGTGCAGTGGGCCGAGTCGGCCGCGAAAATGGGAATCTCGATCGTTCCCGAACTCACCGGCGCGTTGCCTCAAGGGTTCGACGGATATGCCGTGACGTATGCGGGTCTCGCCGCGAACCCCATGGGACACCGGGTTCGCATCGAACGCCAGCGCACGCTCGTGATCCTCGACGAGATCCACCACGCTGCCGATGCGCGCAGCTGGGGCGACGCGGTCCAAGAAGCGTGCGAACCAGCCGAACGGCGTCTCGCGTTGACGGGCACCCCGTTCCGCTCGGACGACAACCCCATCCCGTTCGTGGAGTACGTGCCGCAAGGCGACGGCAGCATGATGAGCCTCAGCGATCACACGTACGGGTACGGCAACGCGCTGCGTGATGGCGTGGTGCGGCCCGTGTTGTTTATGGCGTACTCGGGAGACATGCAGTGGCGGACCCGAGCTGGCGATGAGATCGCTGCGAGTCTCGGCGAACCGCTGACTCGAGACCTCGCGGCCCAAGCGTTGCGCACGGCTTTGGATCCGACGGGCGCGTGGATCGGTGCCGTGCTCGAGGCCGCACACACGCGGCTGATGGAAGTGCGCCGTGACATCGAAGACGCTGGCGGGCTGGTGATCGCGAGTGATCAAACCCAGGCCCGCGCCTATGCGGCGATATTGCGCGAGTTGACCGGCGCGGAGCCAACTGTGGTGCTCTCTGATGAATCTGGTTCGAGCGCGAAGATCAGCGAGTTCAGTGCCGGAACAAGCCCGTGGATGGTTGCGGTGCGGATGGTGTCCGAAGGTGTGGACGTGCCGCGTCTGGCGGTCGGCGTGTATGCCACGACCACCACCACGCCATTGTTTTTTGCTCAAGCAGTGGGCCGGTTCGTGCGCGCGAGGCGCAAGGGCGAAACAGCGTCGATCTTCCTGCCCAGCGTGCCAACCTTGTTGAAGCACGCGGCCGAACTGGAAACAGAACGCGACCACGTGATCGGGCGTCCCATCAAAGACGCAGACGATCTGTTTGCTGCCGAAGCCGAAATGTTGGCGCGCGCGAATCAGCAACGAGACACCCCAGACGCCGCAGGTGACTTCGCGGCGCTCGGGAGTGAAGCGACCTTCGACCGGGTCGTGTTCGACGGTGGCGAGTTCGGTTACGACCACGTCAGCGACGATGTCGAAGAACTCGACTTTTTGGGGATCCCGGGCCTGCTCGAACCGGACCAAGTAGCCGAACTCTTACGCGCTGCTCGAGGCAAGAAGAAGCCCGTCGCTGCGGCCAGCAGCGAAGCCGAAGCCGACGTGTTGCACGCTCGTCGTTCGGAACTTCGCCGCGAGTTGAACGCACTCGTCGCCGCGTGGCATCACCGCACCGGCGCCCCGCACGGAGTCACGCACTCGCGGTTGCGTTCCGTGTGTGGCGGTCCGCCCGCTGCGCAGGCCACCACCGAACAGTTGACCTTCCGGATCAGCACGATCCGCGAATGGGCCATGAAAGCTTCCGGCTAGCGTCCAGTTGCGGGCCGTTCAGCACGCCGCGAATGTCGGTGGCGAGCGAGGTTGTGGGAAGGTGAACCTTATGAGTTCGCTGCCGTTCAAGACCCGAGCCATCGCCGCGCTGCAAGCCCGCACAGCCACCCCCGTATCTGAGGTGGTTGATTTCGCGGAGCACCGCAAAAAGCGGCAAGAATTGGTCATGGGTCGAGCAGGGAAACTGCTCATGGGTCGCCCCGACAGGCGCGTCACCGTTGAAGAAATCGACGTTACGCTCAACGGGCGAACCCTGCGCGCACTGGTCTATCGTCCCACCGGCGTCGGGGGAGTGCGCCCCGTCGTGGTGAACTTCCACGGCGGCGGCTGGGTGCAAGGCAGTCCCGAACAATCCGGCTGGGTCAGCGGCAAGATCGCCGCCCAAACCGGAGCCACCGTGATTGCGCCCAGTTACCGACTCGCACCCGAACACCCTTGGCCCGCAGCAGTCGAAGACTCCTGGGAAACGCTCGGGTGGATCGTAGAGCACGCCGAGCGTCTCAACATCGACCCCGACCGCCTAGCCATCATGGGGGACAGCGCTGGCGCGAATCTTGCTGCCGTGGCAGCCTTACGGGCTCGTGATGCGCTCGCGGCCGGTTCGCGCGCCCGTAACGTGCCACGGATTCGCTTACAAGTGCTGGTGTACCCGTCCGTGGACATGTATCAAAAGTTCAGTTCCGAACTTCGCATGCCGAACGAGCCCGTCTTGACGTCCGAGGCGATGGATACGTTCGCGCGTGTCTATATGGGCGACGCATACGGAGACACGAGTTGGCTGGCCTCGCCGTTGCGCGCCGAATCGCACGCAGACCTGCCGCCAGCGTTGATCGTGACCGCAGGGCGAGACCCGCTGCTCGACAACGGAATCATTTACCGCGAGACGCTGCGCAAATCAGGCGTGAACGTGGAATATCGCGAATATCCGCGCGCAGTGCACGGATTCTTGAGCCTGCCCGGCGCGGTTCCGGCAGCGCACGAGGCCGCCACCGACATCGCAGACGTGATCGCCGCCCACATCGTCATCCCGCGCTAGCCATCCGCGCACATTAATCTGTGGATCGGATGCCTGTCCAGGATGTCTACTACCTTGACACGCGGGGAATTAAAACTCAAAAAGGGTGATACCAGGATGTCCGTAGTAGATGCCGTCGAGCGACAATAGCGGTAAATCTCGTGCAGCGGCCGACGCTGCTACCCACAAGTCACCTGTGTGCTTTTTGTCGTGTAGCGCGTGGCCGTTTCGTCTCGCAAGTGCGCGAAGTTCTGCGAATGCTTCGATCACGCTTCCGGTTTCGTGGATCGTTGGTGTCTGGGCAACTTGAAGG
>JAAZCT010000016.1 GCA_012513165.1 Actinomycetales bacterium | reverse complement strand
CGGGGGGTACTCGTCTCAGACGAATCCACCAGTACCAACTCAGCTTGTCACCGGTTCACGCAGCAGGCCCAAGTGATCTAACCATGAAAGATTCAACTCGGATATGGCTTCAGTTCTTCCACTATGCGGTCGTCGTTCTACTTGTAGTAGGAGTCCTTTTTCTGGACCAAGATTTTTTCCCGTTCAATTACATAAATGGGTTCGGCGAGGTGCTGTACTTGGCGCTGGTGTTTGGATTTGTCTGGTTGGGACCTTCCTGGACGAATCAAGGATTGAGCGAAAAGGACACCGAGGGCTAGGGCGCAGCTACTCGTAAATGAAGCAGGTATCGGTATTTGCTGCAAACTCTCATAGGAGCCGCCGTTGCTGAGGCGAGCGAGTGCCACGGTGGCGATCCAATAGTTGGCGCTGAGGTTTGAGGCGTCGGCGCCTGGCCGGATCGCACTAGATTTCACCCGCTCGTTGGCGTCGGAGCCATCCGCCTGGATCGTGAGGTCGTTGGCGTGATTGCATCCACAGTTCTAGGTCCGCAGTAAGAATGCCGGTTAAAATAAATTAGTGCCATAGTTTCGTGGTAGTATTTTATTGTGGGTTTGATCTGGACTGAAAGCAGCGAACGTCACGGCATTTCTCGAGAAGACATGATTTATGCGATTACGCATGCAGTCGGAACTCAGGAGGTGGTCGGAAGGCCGGGTGAGTTAACTCGTGTATACGTAGGGCTGCCGCACAAGCAAGCGTTGCGATACATCGAAGTCATCCTTGCTGAACATCAGAACGACCTCATCATTTTCCACGCCATGGAACTAAGCGATCTTTATCGACATCTAACCGAAGGAGGGTAATCATGAATGCAAACGAGTACGACGAGTTGGCTGATCGTGCAGAAGCAGGCCAATTGAAGCCGCAGGGCGATCCGATCCGAGGTGAGAAGGCTGCGCACGCAGGAGCAGCACAGTTGCTGAAGGCAATGGAAACGAGCAGTTTGGAGGATGCTGTCCGGCTGGCAGTTGGTCGGCCCCCATTGGGGTCGGCGCAGAAAGCACCAACGAAAACGTGGAGAGTTAAAGCTCCAGCGGATCTCGATGCAGCAGTCCGAGAACTGGCGGCAGCACGCGGAATTGGCGTGTCTGAGATCGTCAGAGAAGCAACAATCAATTACCTGCGTACCAACGCAAGCTGAACTCTATCGAGATCGATATCGACGTTCAAGAAGCCGCAGACGCCGTCGAGAGCCTCATTGCTCACGGGCTAGAGAAGACTCAGGGCGCCTTTAACCGCAGACCTTCTCGACCAGTTTGCTCCGAAAGCGAGTCGTTGAAGGTCCACGTTCAGGCTGAAGGTAGTGCGCCTACGACGTGCGGATCAACGTGTTGAAGACTGGCGAGGTCGAGCCGACTGTGTGGAATCTGGAGCACACCGACGGTGTCAGCGTCTGGCAAGCCTTTGTCGTACCGCATTTGCAAGTACTTGACCGCGGGCTCGAGACCAAAACGCCCACGCTGCAGCCCGAGAATTGAACAAGCCGCGGTCGGTCCAGAATCCTGCGAGTACTGCGCCAGCTCGCAAAGTCATGCGAGCCAAGGACGAACGATGAACGGAGAGGAACGCGGCAGAGTCTGCGGACGTGAGAATGCTCTGGACTGCGATTTCTGAACGGTGTTTCGGCCACAACGCAAGGCAATCAATCGGCTGCGTATCGTGAACCGTCTCGAGGCGTTCTTCGCGAAGCAGCCACAAGCCGTACAACACAAACTCGATCAACTGGGCTTCATTGAAAACGCGGCTTGCATCGCCATTCTGGTTGAGTTCGAGCCAGAGGTTTGCCGCTTCGGCCCTGTCGAAAACGAAGGGGGTCGTAGTACTCGGCAGTGGGGAATCGAGGAGTTTCGGATCGAGATTGAGGAAATCGATGACGCGCAATACTCGCTCCCGCAAGGGGTGCTCACGATAATCAATGCGCCTGAGGTGGAAACGGCCGTCTGAACCGTGCAGTCTGGAGGCATCAAAATCTGCAATGAGATGGTTTTTTGCGTCAAGATCAAGATACGAATCTGTGGAAATATGCTCACTTATCGCGAGTTTTAAGAGTTGTTGCCGTACCCAACCATCGCCTAACGGAGGCACGATATCGTCGGCGTCTATGAATGTCACCCGGTCGCGATATTGCCCATAATCGCTGAGCAACTGATTCCGCCACCTCTTGCTCGTTTTGCGCTTCGAATTATCGATCACCAGAATGCGATCTGGAGCGGGTGTGTGCCAGAAGCGGTCGAGTGACCGTGCTTGCAAGCGTAATAATTCGCGTTCTGCTTCAAAGAACACAGTGACAAGAGTTGTCGTCCTGTTCATCACGGGTGCTCCTTTGCGGCGGGCGTCCAGGGGCAATACGGCGTCGTCCGTCAAAGACCTACACTCCGGAAATTCCCATATCATTGTGACTGAATTTTTGCGTTTGTGTGGGAATCTTCAATGTGCGTCGTGCTGGGCGAGAGGTTCAGGAGTCGCCGTTGCTGAGGCGAATAAGCGCACCGGAAGTGATCCAATAGTTGGCGTCGAGGTTCGAGGCGTAAGCGGCTGGTCCGATCACAGCACACGATGCGAAGCGTTGGTTCGCTTCAAAGCCGTTCGCGTGGATCTTGAGGTCGTTGATGTGTCCGCGTGAACCGGGGGCGAGGTTGATCGAACAGCCGCCGTTGCCGATGCGGTTCTTGGTGATGGAAACGTCCGATACCTTCCCGGCGCCTTGGGTGATCATGACGGCCGCGTTGTGAGCCCCCGAGAGGCGATTGCCGGTGATGGTGATGTTGGAGCCGCCGACGATTTGGATATTGTCGTCGTGGCTCGGCCCGCCGTTCCAATTTGGGTCGTTTGCATAGTGAACATTCCGGTGGAGCCATGAGTTCTTCACGACCACATTCCCTGTCCCGTGAATGTGGACTTGGTCAACGACGTCCCTGATCTCCACATGGTCGAGCACAAAATTTGACCCCATGATCCCGTTCGTTGTCGGGTTCCTGTGGGCGGAATAGATTTCAGTGTTCTTGATCGTCAGGCCAGTGGAACGCGAAGAGACGAGACCTGTATCAAGCGGTCGAACACCAACGATGCGAGTGTTTTCAATGACCACATTTGGGGCTCGGACAGAAACAGAACCGTGAATCTCAAGCCCCTTGATCTTCTTTCCCTTTTCAGTGACGACCATGTCGCCGTCGAAGCGCTTGAGCTTCGTGCCCGGGGGTACACCAGTTTTGTCCTTCGACGTCGGCGTTTTCGCTCGAGTCGTGGGAGACACCGTAGGTGGAGTGGTCGGCGCGGGGGCGGGCGATGTTGAGACCGTCGGAGTCGGGCTGGCGGTCGGGGTCGACGTAGCGGGCGACGTGCGGTTCGACAGGTCTGACGATCTGCTGGTCGATCGATCCGAGCTGTCTGTGGTGTCCTGGTCCGGGCTCTGGGCGCACGATGAGAGGACTACTAGCAGCACAAGCGACAAGACGGGTGTGAAAAACGTTGTTTGAGGACCGCGACTCACAAGACTCCAAGGTTGGCGGTGGGAACTCGGGTTTAACCTGCCCCCACAGGAAAATATCGGTGGGCCCGAGATAAGCCCACCGATATTCTACCTGCGACACATGTCGCCGCAACTGTGTCGATACTTACGCACCATTTGTGCGCTTGACGGCTTCGCCAGTATCTGACCAGAAGTTGTTGAGCATCGCTGGGACTGAAGCGGCTGCTGAGATCACTGCGCAACGTGCGTACTTCGTTTGCGTCGGAGTGAACGTGTTCCCAGTGATCGAGTTGCCGTTTCCGCCCATGTCGCCGTAGCCTTTCGGCGCGATGTTGATGGAGCAGGTTCCGCCACCGATGAGGTTGTCTTCGATGCGGAGGTTCTTGACCGGTGCGTGGTTCTGGCCCACCATGATGGCCGCGTTGTAGGCTCCTTCGATCCGGCTGGACTTAACCAAGAAGTTGTTGCCACCAATGATTTGGATGTTGTCGTCGTGGCTTGGCCCACCGTTCCAGTTCGGATCGTTCGTGTAGTGAACGTTTGAGTGGAGCCAAGAGTGAAGGATCTCAACGTTGCCGACCGTGGTCACGTGAACTTGGTCTACGACATCGTGAATGTTGACACGTTCGAGGACAAAATTGCCTCCCATGATTCCGTTAGCGTCTGGGTTGCGCACCTCGCTGAAGATCTCAGTGTCCACAACCTTCAGGCCCTTGTATCCGTCCTTGACGTTGATGAGTCCGATTTTGATCGAACCTTGTCCGCGGATTCGAGAGTTCTTGATCGTGACGTTGTTGGCTTCAACCTTGATCGAACCTTTGAGGTCAATAGCGTCGATGACGGTCCCGTCGGTCTTGATCGTGATGACTCCTGTTTGCGCGGTGAGCTTTGTTCCGGCCGGAACACCAGTGGTGTTGGCATTCAATTGATTTGCCGGGAGATTTACTCGACTCGTTGGAGTTGGAGTTGGAGT
>JAAZCT010000141.1 GCA_012513165.1 Actinomycetales bacterium | reverse complement strand
GGTCGCCGCATCGTGATTGTGATTCGTCGTGACGCAGTTGCTCGCGTCGTGCTGAACAACTTGTTCAAGCACACCGACCTGCAATCCAACTTCAGCGCCAACATGCTTGCCCTCGTGGACGATGTGCCACGCACTTTGACCCTTGATGGGTTTGTCAGCAACTGGATCAAACATCAGATTGAAGTCATCCGGCGCCGCACTGAGTTCCGCCTGCGAGAAGCGGAAAAGCGCGCCCATATCTTGCGTGGTCTGGTCGCGGCACTAGATCAACTGGACGACGTCATCAAATTGATTCGTCAGAGCCCCACGGTTGAGGAAGCTCGCGATGGTTTGATCACTCTGCTCGCGATTGACGAGATTCAGGCTCAAGCGATCCTGAACATGCAACTGCGTCGTTTGGCGGCACTCGAACGTCAGAAGATCATCGACGAACTTGCAGAGATCGAAATCGAGATTGCCGAATACTTAGCTATTTTGGCCAGCGATGAACGTCAACGTCAGATCGTCAGTGAAGAACTGGCCGAAGTGGTCGATAAGTACGGTGAAGATCGTCGTTCCATCCTGATCGCGTCTGACGGCGATTTGTCCGACGAAGATCTCATCCCGGATGAAGAAGTTGTGGTCACTATTACCAAGGGTGGCTACGCAAAGCGCACGAAAACGGACCTGTATCGAGTGCAAAATCGTGGCGGCAAGGGTGTTCGAGGTGCTTCGTTGCGCGGCGACGACTCGGTGGAACATGTCTTTTCCACCACGAGCCATCACTGGATTTTGTTCTTCACCACGGCGGGTCGCGTGTATCGGGCTAAGGCGTATCACTTGCCTGAAGGCGGACGCGACGCCCGCGGTGGACACGTCGCTGGCTTGTTGAGCTTCCAACCAGACGAGAGCATCGCGCAAGTGTTGGCAATCAGGAACTATGAACAAGAGCCATACCTAGTTCTGGCAACGAAATCTGGTCGACTGAAAAAGACAAACCTGGCCGATTACAACAGCCCGCGTCAATCAGGAATTATTGCGATCAACTTCCGTGACGAAGACGACGAACTGATCGGAGCCGAACTCGCTTCGGCTGACGATGATGTCTTGTTGATCAGCCGCAAGGCCCAAGCGTTGCGATTCCGAGCCAGCGACAAACAACTTCGCCCGATGGGCCGCGCCACCTCGGGTGTTATTGGCATGAAGTTCCGCGGTGAAGACTCACTGCTGTCGATGTCGATTATCAAAGCAGGGACCGATCCGGAAAACCTCGACGCAGATGACGTTGAGCCAATCGATGAGAACGACGAAGAAGTCGAAGTCGTCGAGGACGCAACCGAAACTGAGGTTCACGACGATGTCGTGATCGCTTCTGTCGGCGACGATCAGTTGTATGTCTTCACCGTCACAGACGGAGGCTTCGCGAAGAAGACTCCCATTGGTGAATACCGAGTCAAGGGTCGAGGCGGATTGGGCGTTCTCACCATGAACATCACGGAATCTCGTGGCGAACTCGTGGGAGGCCTTGTACTCAAAGACTCCGACGATGTCATTAGCGTGACTGAAAGCGGACAGATCACTCGAAGTTTGGTATCGGGTGTACCGGCGAAGGGTCGCGGAACTATGGGTGTCAGTTTTGTGAAGTTCAAGGGCAACGACAAGGTTGTGACGATTGCGCGCAATACTGACGTTGTTGAAGCACCGGTCGCAGAAGCCGAGGCTGTTGAAGGTGACGAAACCCAGGCCGATGCTGGCACGGAAACTCAGGGGTAAATGTGAACGACAAGTCAAAGGCCGACGAAGCAGACCTTAAGCCAACGGTGCTGAAGCCAACGGCCGGGAGTAGCGCCAAGAAGCCACCTGCCAAGAAGACTGCCGCTAAAAAAGCGCCGGCAAAGAATCCCGCAGCGAGCACTGCTGCTGCAACCGAAGCGGTGCAGGGGCCGGCGACTGAAAAACCTGCAGTCAAGGCCCGCAAACCGATCAGTAAGGCCGAATACGCGAAACCGACGAGCCAGAGTCCCGATTCAACAGCGGTCATTCCTGTGGTCAAGGACGTGGTCAAAGAAGAGATCAAGCCTACGCCTGGTTCACCGGTAAAGACCGAGTCGAACGCGAAACCTGAAGCAGCACAAGTCGCCGCACCTGCTGTGAAAGCCGAGCCCAAACCAGTCGAGGCGGTCACCAAACCGAAGGTAGCTCCAGTAGTTATTCCACAGGCTCCGACTCCACCGGTCACGAAGGTAAGTACGACGACGGCACCAACCAAATCTGCTGCTTTGGAAGAGACTGGCCAACACCAAGCGCTCGAAGAGGAAACGCTCAAGCCGCCTGTGACAAAGACAGCTGTTCAGACACCTGCGGCCGAACCGTCTGTCGTCGCGCAACAGCCAAACGATGAGACTAAGAAGCGCCGAAAGATTCGCCGCAAGTTGTCTTACATCGAGCCGTGGAGCGTTACCAAAATGGCATTCGTTATTTCGGTGGCATTGATGATTGTTCTCGTCGTCGCTGTTGTGGTCTTTTGGTTCGTTCTTCAGATCACGGGAGTGTGGCAAGCGCTTAACGACAGCATCGTCAATGTGCTCTCAGACGGCTCGACCAGTTTCGATCTCAACAACTATGTTGGGTTGGCGCGGATCACGGGACTCACGCTGATTGTTTCGGCGTTTAACGTTGTGTTTTCTACCGCCTTGGCAACGATCGGGGCTCATTTATACAACCTCGCAGCCGGTTTGATGGGCGGCGTCGAAGTGACGTTCGAGGAACGCAATCGCTAAACCGGCCCTCCCTGAACCGTGCCCGAATGTCATGCGGTAATCTTGTCGATTGTTGCCCGGGCCTATAGCTCAGCTTGGTTAGAGCGCTTCCCTGATAAGGAAGAGGTCGATGGTTCAAGTCCATCTAGGCCCACGGAACAGGAGGTTGATCGTGAAGAAGTTCGTCATGATTCTTGCCGCTACGGCAGGCGTCTTGTTCGTTGTAAATCAACGCCGGTATGCTTCCACTGACACGTGGTCGCAGGGCACTGACCCGGTGTAATCCCAATACGGGGCCTTGGCGCAATTGGTAGCGCACCTGCTTTGCAAGCAGGGGGTTAGGGGTTCGAGTCCCCTAGGCTCCACAAAAGGTACAAGGTTCGGATCCCGCCGGAAACAACGGTAGGGTTCGGACCTTGTTTCGTTTCACGTCCAACGTACGTCGTTCTCAAACAGTCGAAACCAAGGGTCTCGAAAGGTGTAAGTGTGACCACGTCGAATCAAAATCACGATCCCGTTATTGAACTCACGAGCTGGACGGGACCTTGGCCGGAAGGTGACCGCGACGCGAACCTCAAAGAAGACGTGGCTCTATATGCTGCGCTCGATCCGCTGCACACGCTTGAGGGCCTGAGCCGCGGAACGGGTATTCCTGTGGGCGCATTGGCTCGCTATGTCTTGGCGAAGTACGCCACGTCAGGCAGCGGGGGCTTGCTAGAGATCGGCCCCGTGATGGTCAACCAACTCTGGAGTGTTTTTGAACAAGCTGAGGCAAAAGACACTGAACAAGCGCGACTCGCAGCATACGATCAAGTGCGGCAGATAGTGTCTTGGTTGCGATATCCACTCGAAAACCCCCACGTCTACCCCGAACAGATTTAACTTCTAACAAGGTTCTTGGAGCACACCATGGGCGGCAGCCACGATAGCGAATCGACGCCAGAGTCGCGGCAGATGCGAAGCCTCGCGATGAAGATCATCGTGCCCATCGCGATCCTCACAGCGATTGCGATGGCCGTGTTGTGGCCAAAGCAAGGGCTGGAGATTACCGGCTATGCGCCGGCCGAGCAACTCAAAGCCCGCGTCATCTCGGTCTATGTCGAACCCTGCGCGGACGGGATGGACCTCGAACCCAATGGTTGCGGCACAGCCACCATCGAGTTGGACCGAGACGCAGCATCTGGAAAATCCCTTGAAGTAGACCTGCCGTCAGGTCCCGGTGAGCCCGTGGTCACCACGGGAGACAAAGTCCTCGTGATCGAGGGAGACTCCCTCGGCCAGGTAAATTACACGATCGTCGACCACCAGCGCACCACCTACCTGTGGATGTTGGGCATTGCTTTCGTGCTTGCGCTCTTGGCCTTCGGTCGACTCAAAGGACTCACGGCTCTGCTTGGCCTCGCAGTCACCTTCGGAATCTTGTTGTTCTTCCTGGTACCCGCGATTCTGGCGGGGGAATCACCCGTGGTCGTGGCGGTTGTCGGCACCTCGGCGATTGCGTTGACTGTGCTCTACATGACGCACGGTTTCAGCATGACCACGACAGTTGCGGTGCTAGGAACGCTCGCGGCTCTCGTTCTCACAGGCGGTCTGGCACTGTTTTCGGTTGCAGCCATGCACCTGAGTGGAATCACGGACGATGTTGCGCAATCGGTTTACGTGACCCACGGCGTCAACATGCAAGGCTTGCTAATCGCCAGCATCATGATTGGCTCGCTGGGTGTGTTGGACGATGTCACGGTCACTCAGGCGGCCACGGTTGCTGAACTCTCATACGCGAACCCAGATTCGAGTTTCATGGAGCTCTATCGCGCGGCGAGCAGGATTGGTC
>JAAZCT010000140.1 GCA_012513165.1 Actinomycetales bacterium | reverse complement strand
TGGCTTGCATCTATGCCGGATTAACCGGCGTGGTGCTGCTGATGAGTTTCCTCGACCTAGCAACCGGCTGGAGTTCACTCGAGGTGCAGCAGCGACTCGAAACTACTTTCGAACAGGCTGGCCTGGACGACCGGTTCGATGTCGAAACAATGCTTCCGTTGGTGCGCACCTTGGCGACGATCGGTTCGTTCCTTGCGATGGCAGTGGTCGTGTTTGCCATTTTCGCTGCGCGCGGAGACAAGGGCTCACGAATGGGCATCACCATCTTGTCGTCGCTGGCGCTCGTTGTGTTTGCTGCAGGCGGTCTCGCAGGATTGGTGCCGGCTGTCTTGGCAGTTTTGGTGCTGAGTTTCCTGTGGAGCAAGTCTTCACGCGAGTGGTTCGCGCAAGTTAACAGCACCGATCCACTCGTTCTGGCTTCGGCGGGTGGGCCCAACGCTTCGTCACGTGCGAGTAGCGCCACCGCGACGCACGCGCGCGACTCATCGAATGAAGCGACTCCAAAAGCTGCGGCTCCGTCATATCCGGGCTACCCCGGCGTGGCGGCGGCTCAGCCAATTCTTTTGACTCAAGCGCCTGCCACGGGCGGAGCAATGCCTGGCAAGCTCAAGGCCCTGTTAGCCGTCACGGGCTTTGGCGCTTTGGTCAGTGCCGGGTTCGCAGTGCTGATGCTCGTGGCCGCGACCGCCATGCGTGACTTGATGATCGCCGAGCTTGCGAAGAATCCGGAGCTGAGCAAGCAAATCGCGAGCACCGACCTGACCGTGGATCAAGTGATGACGTTGATGGGCGTCTTGTCGGGTGCCTGGTTGGCGGCCGCCGTGCTTGCGTTCGTCGCCATCGGCGTGAGCTTCACCCGTAAGAAGTTCGCTTGGTGGGTACTACTCCTTGCGCTAGTTCTGCCACTGGGCCTGTCGATCCTGACACTTCCCTTGGGCCTGATCTCTGCCGTGCCACTTGTGGCTGTTTTAGTGCTCTTGTTTAAGCCCGACGTGCGGCAATGGTTCATGTGAAAACTGTCACAAGCGGGGCTTTCGCTTTGGAACATTGTAGAAACCTCAACTAATCTTAAGTAATGACTAGTGGTTCTGATCACGTGAAAACACGGGTGCGTCCTCGCGTCGTCGTTGTTGGCGGCGGCTTCGGCGGGTTAGCCGTCGTTCGGAAACTCAAGAAGGCTGACGTCGACATCACGTTGATCGACCGTCACAACTACAACACCTTCCAGCCGCTGCTGTATCAGGTGGCGACCGCCAGCCTCAACCCTGGCGACATCACTTGGTTCTTGAGAGCGATCCGCTCGAAACAAGACAACGTGCGCTTCCTCAAGGGAACCGTCACGGGCATCGACCACGCGGCCAACACGCTGCTGCTCGAAGGCGACATCACGGTGAGTTACGACTACCTCGTGCTCGCGAACGGCGTCACCGCCAACTTCTTCGGCATCCCCGGCGCCGAGGAATACTCCATGCCGCTCTACCGCCGATCTCAAGCGCTCGCGCTGCGCGACCGCATGTTCGCAGGCCGCGAGGACGCGGCCATCAACGGTCAACTCGACGACATTCGCGTGATCGTGGTGGGAGCCGGAGCAACCGGCGTCGAAACCGCTGGCGCCCTCGCCGAAATGCGCAATCACGATATGCCCTCGACCTACCCCGAACTCGATACGAGCAAGGTCCACATCACGCTCGTGGAAATGGGCGAACACGTGCTGGCGCCGTTTCACCCGAACCTGCGCGACTACGCCAAACGCCAAATCGAAAAGCGCGGCGTCGACCTGCGGTTGAACTCGGCCGTCAAGGAAGTAACTCCCAAAGGAGTGTTGCTGTCCTCGAACGGCACCGAGGAGTTCTTGAGGTCAGGCCTCGTGGTGTGGGCGTCAGGGATCACCGCGCACGAGATGGTGTCTCAATGGGACGTGCCCCAGGGGCGCGGCGGGCGCATCGTGGTCAACGAGCATCAGGAAGTCGTCGACCGTCCGAACGTGTTCGCGATCGGCGACGTCTCCATCAACCCCGAGAACCCTTTGCCGCAACTGGGCCAACCGGCCATCCAAGGTGGAACCCACGTCGCCAAGGTGATCAGGGCACGGCTCACAGGCAAGAAGGCCCCCGCGCCGTTCAAGTACTTCGATAAGGGCACGATGGCCACGATCGGTCGCGCGTCGGCGATCGCACAAGTGCGCGGTTTGCCCCGATTGAAGGGTTTCCCCGCTTGGGTGATCTGGGTGGCACTCCATGTGGCCTTGCTGCTCGGCAACCGCAACCGGTTCGCGACGATGACCAACTTGGCTCTCAAATACGTGCTCTGGCGCAGCCACAACGCGATCGTGGGTGAAACTCCTTACGTTCAAGCAGAAGCGCCCAAGGTGCTGTGCAGCGACTGCGGCGAGGTGCGCGACGGCGACCACGTGCACGAGGCAACTCTCGCGCTCGACGCTGCTGCGGCTCCGAAAAGGAAGCCAGCGAAAAAGGCCGCCAAGAAGGCGGCAAAGAAGGCTGCGAAGAAGCCGGCCAAAAAGTCAGCCAACGAGCCGACCAAGAAACCGAGCGTTTCAGAAGAACGCGCCACCGACTAGCGCAGCACGCTCTCTAAGTGCGTGCGAGCCTTCAGCATCGACGGACCGAACCAGGTCAGGGCTCGACCGCTGCATAGTGCCGTCGGGGTCGAAGTGAATGCCTCCGGTCCGTCTTCAGCGGTGAACACGTACGGCTCATCGGGCAGCAGTACGAGGTCGAGGTCCATAGAATCGAGGTCGGCCAGATCCACGGCCGGATACCGACCGGTTGCGTTCGCAAACACGTGATCGACCCCGAGCCGATTCAGCATGTCGCCGGTGAACGTATCGCGACCCACCACCATCCACGGGTCACGCCAAATGCAGCACGCGACTTTTCGAGCTTCGAGGTTCACCGGCTCGGCCCAGATGGCCTCGGCTTCGATCAGCCAACCTGGGATCGGGGCGTCCAAGCATTCGGCCCAGAGTCGACGCATCGAGGAGAAACTCTCATCGACAGATTCGATATCAGTCACCCACACGGCAACCCCAGCTTCGCGCAGGCGTCGCACGTCGAGTTCGCGGTTCTCTTCTTTGTTCGCGATCACCACGTCCGGCGCCAACTCGACGATTTGGGCGACGTTCGGGTTCTTCGTGCCGCGCACGCGGGCCACATCAAGATCGCCCGGATGGGTGCACCAGTCGGTCACGCCTACTAGTTGATCGCGGTGGTCAACGGCCAGCGCCTCGGTCAAGGACGGAACCAGGCTCACGATCCGCGCCGGTCGGCCCAAGAGCGGAACTTCGATACCCAAATCATCACGCACAGGCTCAACATTAGAGTGTCAATATGACTCAGATCGAATGGATACCTGCTGGCCAATGGACTGATATCGCCTATGAGACCAGCCCGGACGGCATCGCGAAGATCACGATCTGCCGACCCGAAGTGCACAATGCCTTTCGCCCGCAGACCATCATCGAGATCTCCGAAGCCCTGAACCTAGCCCGTGAGGACGAGCGCGTGGGCGTCATCATCCTCACCGGTCAAGGCGACAAAGCGTTCTGTTCCGGTGGCGATCAGCGAGTGCGGGGCGATTCGGGCTACAAGACCGACGCCGGCGCTACGGGTCGATTCCACGTCACTGATTTGCATACTCAAATGCGGCGCACACCCAAGCCGATCATCGCCTCGGTCGCGGGCTGGGCGATTGGTGGCGGACACGTGCTGCACCTTGTGGCGGACCTCACC
>JAAZCT010000139.1 GCA_012513165.1 Actinomycetales bacterium | reverse complement strand
GTCTAGGACGATCCAACGCTTCCACCTGAATCGCCACGAGGAACGTCGACTTCGATACGTTCGACCACTGGACTTCGACCAACCGTTCAGGTTGCGAAGACAGGCTCAGCAGGTTGGGGCAGTCCTTACGGTGTACGGAAATTCCGGTTCCGCGAGTCACGAACCCACGAATCTCGTCGCCTGGGACAGGCGTACAACAGCGGGCCAGTTTCACCATCATGTCGCCGTCAACATCGCTTACGGTGACCGGCGCGGTACCTCGATCGCGGGTCTGCATTTTGGCGGCGGTCGGCAACATCGTTGCCTCGGCAAAGTCTTCCTCGGCACCAGCCCGTCCACCGACTAGATGCAGGATCTTCTCGACCACGTTTTGTGCGCCGATCTGATTTTCCCCAACGGCAGCATAGAGTGCGGTGATGTCCGAGCGGCCCAAATCGTGCGCAACCATCTCAAGGTTCGCTTGGCGCAAGACGCGGTTGGGGACACCGTCGCGACGCAGTTGCTTCGCGATGAGGTCTTTGCCGCGTTCGACGGCTTCTTCTCGACGTTCTTTGCTGAACCATTGACGAATCTTGTTACGAGCCCGTGGGCTCTTCACAAAATCGAGCCAATCATGGCTCGGTCCGGCAGCGGGCGACTTAGACGTGAAAATCTCGATGACATCACCCGTGCTGAGTTCCGAATCGAGTGCCACCAAACGCCCGTTGACTCGCGAACCGATACAGGTGTGACCCACCTCGGTATGGACCGCGTACGCGAAATCGACTGGGGTCGCGTTTGCCGGCAACTGGATCACGTCGCCTCGCGGCGTGTAGGTGTACACGCCGGAGGTGTGCATCTCGTAGCGTAGCGAATCAAGGAAGTCAGTCGAGTCTTCCGTTTCGGACTGCCAGTCCATGAGTTCGCGAAGCCACAACATGTCGTTGGACTCTTCAGCTTTCTCGCCCTTGCCCGGCTTCCCGCCGTTTTCCTTGTATTTCCAGTGCGCCGCCACGCCGTATTCGGCTTTGCGGGGCATGTCGTGAGTTCGGATTTGCAACTCGACAGGCTGACCTTTAGGGCCGATCACCGTGGTGTGCAGTGATTGGTACATATTGAACTTGGGCATCGAAATATAGTCTTTGAAACGCCCCGGGATGGGGTTCCACCGCGCGTGCAAAATACCCAAAACCGTGTAACAGTCTGCGACGTCGTTGACCAAGATCCTGACGCCAACAAGGTCGAAAATGTCGGAGAATTCGCGCCCGCCGACCAGCATCTTTTGGTAGATCGAGTAATAGTGTTTTGGTCGGCCTGTGACCGTTGCCTTGAGTTTCGCGTGGCCTAAATCGCTGTTGACTTCGGAAATCACGCGCTCAAGGAAGGCCTCACGCGAGGGTGCACGATCAGCTACCAGCCGGACGATTTCGTCGTACATTTTCGGCTGCATCGCAGAGAACGACAGATCCTCGAGTTCCCACTTGATCGTGTTCATACCGAGCCGGTGCGCCAACGGCGCAAAGATTTCGAGAGTTTCGCGAGCAATGCGTTCTTGCTTTTCGGGTCGTAAGAATCGCAAGGTACGCATGTTGTGGAGCCGGTCAGCCAGCTTGATCACGAGAACGCGGATGTCTTTCGACATCGCGACGATCATCTTGCGAATGGTCTCTGACTGGGCCGTGTCCCCATAGGAAACTTTGTCGAGTTTGGTGACGCCGTCTACCAATCGAGCGATTTCATCGCCGAAATCGGCTCGCAGTTCGTCGAGCGTGTATGGAGTGTCTTCAACGGTGTCGTGCAACAGCGCGGCGCAGAGCGTGGAGCTGGTCAGCCCCAACTCCGCCAAGATCGTGGCCACTGCGAGCGGGTGGGTGATGTAGGGGTCGCCACTCTTGCGAGTCTGACCTTCGTGCATCTTCTCAGCGATGGCGTAGGCCCGCTCAATATCGCTCGTGTCTTCTTTGGGATGCGTGCGGTGGTGGATCACCAAAAGCGGCTCGACGGCCGAGTTTCGACCCCCTGCGTTGCGACTACTGGAAACGGGCTTGGTGCCCAGCCGCGCCAAACGATTCAGAACGCCCCCAGAGGAACGACCGGGGTCAGGTTTCTTGACTCCGTTGGCTACGTCTTCTGTCTGATCTGACACGGTTTCCTCCTTCACACAACTCTAGTGCCTGGGTTAGAGGATAACGCTGAGGAAACCCGCCCCGGAGCCGAGAACTAGTGCGACGACCGCCGCCCATACGACGATCTTGGTTGCGCGATCTGACATGTCAGTCCTCCAGTGGATCTTGGCTTGCGCCTTCAACGGTAGCAACAGCACCCCGGGCGATCGTAATTTCAG
>JAAZCT010000138.1 GCA_012513165.1 Actinomycetales bacterium | reverse complement strand
CTTCTGGGTAGCGTTGGCAGTATCGAAGCAATACTGCGGTTCGCCCTTGGCGCAGGCGCGACACTGGCCGCACACGGCACGCCAGTTGAGAATGACGCGGTCTCCGACGACCACGTTGTCCACGTTTTCGCCGATGGCCGAAACGACACCGGTAGCTTCGTGCCCGAGCAGGTAAGGGAACTCGTCACCGATGCCGCCGAGTTTGTAATGCAAATCTGTGTGGCACACGCCGCAGGTGAGGACGTCGACAATGGCCTCGCCCGGGCCCGGATCAGGGACGACGATCGTCACGGTTTCGACGGGTGCGTCTTTGGCTCTCACGATGACGGCTTTAACTTTTTGGGACACGACACTCCTCCTGATGGGCGGCCGTACTTTGCACGGCCATGGATCTCGATTCACCTACGAGTCTGACCTGAGCGGCCTCGCGTTGCTGCTCGACCCTCAGAGCGTTACTCCGGGACGAATATATTCCGGCCAACGCGGCGAGAGACTGTCGCCACTCGACACTCCGGTTAGCCGCCGCTTCACCCACGGGCCGGCGTAATCACTCACCCAGCCGACGTTCTGCTTGCGGCGTTCGGCTGAGGAAAGTTCACGCACCGGGGCCAACTCGTGAGGTTCAAGCAGGTGGTCTTTCTCAAGTTCTTCTAAGACGGCCATCGCCATCCGCTGGTGACCGGCCGCCGACATATGCATTCGATCTTCAGACCACAACCGCATGTCTCGGTATTCGCGCATTCGCCAATAGTCGACCAAGGTGACGTCGTACTTTTCCGCGATTTCACGCACATACTCCGAATAGATCGCGAACCGGCCGCGCGTCATGCCAAAGACCTTGGAAGACCCCGGATCGAATGCCGTGAACATCAGCACGTGAGCACCCGAACCGGTCAACATCGCGATTCCTGATTCAAGGCTTCCCATGAGCGAATCGATGTCTACGGACGGCCGGAGCACGTCGTTCGCACCGGCATAGATCGATACCAAGTCTGGTTTCAACACCAAGGCCGGAGCCAACTGTTCAGCCAAAATTGCTCGCAATTTGCGGCCGCGGATCGCCAGATTTGCGTAGTGGAAATCAGGATTCAAGCGCGCCATTTCGGCCGCGAACCTGTCGGGCCAGCCCCGCACCCCGTTCGGGAGTTGATCGTCAGGATCGCCAACGCCTTCGGTGAAGGAATCCCCTAGGGCAACGTATCTAGTAAAGCTCACGGTACGAGGCTACGACATCGCTAAAACGCCGACGTCAGCGTTTCAGCAATCCACTCACACCGCCATGCAGCGACTTGATCAACTGCGCAAAAAGTTGCTCGGACTTCTTGGTCCGCGAGAAGCTGGTCAAGGAAATCACCGGCGGCATGAACTGCTTCACGAGCGCCTTCGGGTACGTGAACTCACGCAGGCCATCAGCACCGTGGATCCGGCCAATTCCCGAATCACCCACACCACCGAAGGGCAACGCCGGGATCGCAGCGAAGGTGATCACCGAGTTGACCGAGGTCATGCCCGAACGAACCTTCGAAGCGATATCGAGTGCGTTCTTCCCGCCGAATACCGAACCGGCCAAGCCGTACTTCGTAGCGTTCGTCAGGCGCACGGCTTCGTCCATGCTCGAGACTCGATTGACCACGAGCGTTGGACCGAAGGTCTCTTCGGTGACTGCGATCGAATCTTCGGGGACATCCGTGATAATCGTGGGCTGCACGTAGCGATCGCCGACCGCATCCGCACCGCCGAGAACTACGTTGCCTCCGCGCGCGATGGCGTCGTCGATGTGACTCTTGATGATCTTCAACTGGCTCGGCATCGTGGCCGGGCCATAGGCGCCGCCGTCCTCATAGCCGGGACGCAGTTGGCGAGCTCGAGTGAGCAGTTCCGTCATGAACGTGTCGAACACTTCTTCGTGCACATAGACGCGCTCGGTGCCGATGCAGGTTTGTCCAGCGTTCGACATGGCGCACCACAAGGCCGCATCGGCAGCTTCGCCCAAGTCAGCATCGCGATCGATGATCATCGAGTCTTTGCCACCTGCTTCGATCACCACGGGGGTCAGCGTCTCGGCGCAGGCCGCCATGACTTTCTTGCCGGTAGCAGTGGAACCGGTGAAGGCGCCCTTGTTGACGCCAGAGGTTGCGAGGGCCGCGCCCGTTTCACCCATGCCCGTGACGAGTTCGAGCGCCGAACGGCCGTGGGTGACTTCCTGGAACGTGTCGACGAGGAACTTGCCCACCGTGGGCGTGTATTCGCTGGGCTTGAACACAACCGTGTTGCCGGCGGCGAGCGAGTAGGCGATCGATCCCATCGGGGTGAACACCGGATAGTTCCACGGGCCGATCACGCCGACGACACCCAGCGGCTTGTATTCGACATACGCCATCTGGTTCGTCATCAGGAGGCCTGAGTTGACCCGGCTGCGACCCAAAACTTTCTTGGCGTTCTTCGCGGCCCATGAGATGTGATCGATGGCGAGGCCCGCTTCGAGCAGTGCGTCTGCGTGGGGTTTGCCGCCTTCGCGGTGAACCAGATCTGCAAGCTCTGAGAGTCGTTTCGCCAGAAGCGCACGCCAAGCGAGGAGGTATTCCTTGCGCCCATCAAAACCGATCGCCTGCCACCACGCGCTCGCATCCCGGGCACGCTCGACGGCTGCAGCGACGTCGGCATCCGTACTGATCGGGTGCGTCTCGATCAAGTCGCCGGTTGCGGGGTTGAGCGAATCGAAGTGCTTCTGCTTCTTGGCAGAACCCTTGACTGGCTTGTCGATTGTGGCGGTCATGGTGATTTCTCCTAGAACGGGGTGAGTGCGCGTGCTGACGGCAATCTCGTCAGTTGACTGTGGCCTCTATCACCCAATTTAGACTCCGGGTGGACCGCATACAAGCGGACTTCAGAAAAGCTGCTCGGTAATGTGAGAAATTTCTGCCGCGAGTGCCCGCCGATCCGCGCGCGAGACTCGAACCTCGAGCACGCTGAGCCCCGGTTCCGGGTGCGCTAGTGCCACGGCGAGTTCCGAGGCGGTCACCTCGCGATGTTCCACGTTCATCCCCTGACACAACCCAGCCAGATTCGCTCCGAGGGGCGTGGCGTAAATCCGCTCGAAGTGTTCTGCGTATTCCGGAGCCCCTTGTTCAAGCGACGAGAAGATGCTGCCGCCGTCATCATTGAGCACCACGATTGTGAGGTCTGGGCACGGTTCGCTGGGACCAATCAACAGTCCGTTACTTCCGTGCAAGAACGTCAGGTCTCCCATGAACGCGAAACTCGGCCCGCCGTGGGCGAGTGCGGCGCCGATCGCTGTGGAAATCACGCCGTCGATGCCTGCGAGCCCTCGGTTAGACAGGAGCCGTGGTTGGGGAGTTCGGGCGGGGAGCATGAGATCGAGATCGCGCAGTACTTGGGAGGGCCCAAGCGTCACGATGGCCTCCGGGCCGATAGCCGAGCCCACTGCCTGCGCCACTGCGAGTGGTTCGGCTTTTGGCAGGAGTCGACTCACAACCTCATCAGCGGCGATCCACTCGGCTGCCCAATCGCTCGGGCCATCCTGGGCAGCTAGCGCTTGATGGAAAGTCACGTTGGCGCCTGCCGGGACCGGGAACGTGCGCTGGTCGCCCACATGCAAGATCGGAATGTCTGTGCGCGCTAAGAGTGCGGTCACGGGTCGAGAAAGCGTGGCGTGACCCACGCTGATGACTCGTTCAATTCGGGCGGCCAACTGTGGCGCCCCGAGCAGCAGCCTGCCCGCGGCCAGCGCCGTGGGAGCCCCGCGCAGATTTGAACTCGGTTCAGCCACGATTGGCCAGCAGGCCACCTGGGCGATGGCTCCGAAATTGGCTGGTGCTCCGTCGCCTGCCACCACGATCGTGAGCGGCCCGGCGGGCACCTGATCGATCGCGCTCGGCTCACCGATCAGCGTTCCTTGCCCAGCGGCCCGAGTAGCGAACTCCCACGGACCCGACTCAATCAACGGCTGATCGAGTTCGAGGTTGAGGTGCGCTGGACCGTCGAGACGCTCGGGCAGGTCCGCAACCGAACTCAAGGTCTCAAGTGGCGGTAGCAAGGTGATCTGGTTGGTTGTTTGGTTCGCGCCAGTCCCCCGTAATACCGCTGGCCGGTCGGCCGTCACCGCTAGCACCGGTACGCGCGCATGCCACGCTTCGAGCACCGCCGGGTGCAGGTTTGCGGCCGCAGTGCCCGAGGTGGTCACCACCGGAACCGGCAGCCCGGAGGCCTTCGCTAGGCCCAAAGCTAGGAAGCCGGCTTCACGTTCGTCGAGCCGCACATGCAGCCGTAGCAGTCCCTGAG
>JAAZCT010000137.1 GCA_012513165.1 Actinomycetales bacterium | reverse complement strand
CATTGAAGCTGCGTTCCACCACTATGAGCCGGAACACTTCTTTCGCGAACGTCAAAGCAGTACCCAAGCCGAAACCGATTCGGCTGAGGCCACCGTGGATCTCGAAGTAGCGGCCAACATAAGCACGATTGCGCATCACGTGATATTTCGCGAGTGGGCTGGAATCGTTGAGGTGCCTCACGCCGAGATTCACTTGCTTTTGCGCGCGTTTCTTCTGCAGCACGAATTCGTCGACATACGCGACTTCGGTGACGCGCGAAGCGAGCCAGGCATAGATGGCGTCGTCCCACGAGATGAAGAAACGCGGGTCGGGCAAGCCGATATGACGAACCGTGTCGGCAGCGATCAGCATGCCTTCGAATGTGCCCGAGTTGGTGATCGCATAGCCGTCGGCGTTGAAGTCTTTGGCCGAGTAGGGGAGCGGCACACCCAAGAACTGGTTGAACTTCGCTTGCCAGTAGAAGGGGGTTCCGTCGACGTCATACCGCCGGCCGTGAATCACCTTGAATCGTTCCATCCAAGGGGCAAAACGTGCGCGCGCGTCGGTCATGATCTCGACGTCGTCGTCCATGAGCCAGACCCACTCGGCGCCCAACTCGAGCGCTACGCGGGTGCCTTCGCTGAAGCCGCCTGCACCGCCGGTGTTCGTGTCAAGGCGCTGGTTGATCAGGACATCGGAACCGAACTCTGCTTGCCACTTTGCGACGATTTCTTGAGTGTTGTCTGTGCTCGCGTTGTCGACCACCACCACGTAGTCTGCTCGCTCGTCCATCGCGGCAGCGCTGGCAAGGAGTTCATCGAGCAGTGCCGATCGGTTGAAAGTTACGATCGCGATGGCGAAGGGTCCGGTCGGCTGAGTCACGTCAGACAGATTACCTGCAATCGTTAGCGGTATGCCGAACGCTCGCGTTCTGAGCGTTCAGCCAGTTCCTCGATCGACTCCACGAAAGCCGCTACGGTGCGCTTTTCGGTTGGTCCAAGCAGGTAAGTCGAGAGCTTGCTTCGATAGTGGGCCAGTTGGTCTGGGGCCGCGCCGGTCACCACGTCGAAGAATTCCGTAACGCCCTCACCTGTGCGCGACACAATCGTCGCTGCGGCGCTGGATGGGTACTCTTCGCGGAACCTTTTCGGGCCCAAGCCTTCGTGATCGAATACGGCGTAGGGCTTCTCGGAGGCCAAGAAATCGCTGACCACGCTGGAAATGTCCGTGATCAAGCCCGTGGCTTCGTTGAACCACGGAATGATCGGGCCGCTGCGAACGACCTGGTGATTGATCCCCGTGGAGATCTTGGCATCGCCCAGGAGTTGCACGATTCGCGCATGTTCGGCGCGATAGCGCGGGTCGCGTTGTCCCGTGAACGGGTGAGGCTTGTAAACGATGCGCACGCCGCCGGCAGCGATGAGTTCCTCGACGAGTTTGCGCCCTATCGCGCGAACCGAGGAGTATTCCTGATCGGGGTTCACGCCTTCCCACGTCGGCGCATACAGAATCACGGGGACCTCGAGCGCACCGACGACCGGCTCGCGCACGATGCCGTCCACCTGCGGGCGCCCGACGAAGCGATATCGGCTTTCGTCGATACCCAGGCCGGAGGTGCGATACCGGTCGGCACCGGCTTCGCCCGCTACCCAAAGTTCGTCGTACGCGCGCGAGAACGGGTTGTTGGAGGCGCTCTTGTCGCTGTCTCCGTGGCCGATGAACGCACTCATCAATTCCGGCAAGCGCAACAAATGAATATTGTTGCCAGTGTTCGACGGAAACAGCGAAACTTTCGCGCAGGAAAAGTCCAACATGAGGAGTTCGCTGGCTGCAGGAAGACCTAGAACAGGCAGGCGAGTCTGTGAGATGCGTTCGAACAGGGGCAGATCTCGCACGATGATGAGGGTTTTGCGATCTACCGCTTCGAGGGCCTCGAGCCACGTGTTAATTTGGTAAGCCGCCTCTGCCGGTCCCGAAAGATGCACGATGATCTCGGGCTGTTCAGCGTCGATGAAGTCTTGGACCTGGCGCAGCGGGCCAGTGAATCCTGTCTTGCGCTTCGCAGTCCGCAGGCGCCACGACCGTTTCAGGCTCGGAAGCGTCGCCACGGTGAGCACCCCCGCAGCGACGATTCCGGCGAGCAAGATCGCCCACCAAGGTGCTCCGGCGAACGGCACCGCAAGTAGTACGGCTTGTACACCAGCGATGAGGGCAATGTGCTGAGCTGGTTCGTCGTTGATGTGGGGATTCCCCGCAATATTGCGAGTTTGCATGCTCTTCAGCGGGCCGACGAGGCGATATTCCTCGTGCAACGCACGGACGCACAGCACCGCGAGCACCGCAAATCCGCCTACGGCCAAGGAAAGCCTGCTGGCACGGTCGTCAATCACGCCGACCGCCATCAGCGCGATGAGGACGCGAACTGCAAAGCGGGTAGGTATCCCAAATGAGGCCTGGTTAAACAAGTTGGCCAAAGCGCGGGTGCGGTGCTCGAGCGGGTACTCGCAGACCGCTGAAACGACAAGCGCAACTCCGGCGGCGATGTCCCATCCGACGCCGACACACACCAGTGCCACCACGATCGAAACGTT
>JAAZCT010000015.1 GCA_012513165.1 Actinomycetales bacterium | reverse complement strand
GGAAGGTTGGATCTTCTTCAGCGAGACGCTGAATAGCAACGCCAAGCTTTTCTTGGTCGCCCTTCGTCTTAGGCTCGATTGCAACCTGAATCACAGGATCCGGGAAGGTCATCGATTCAAGCACGATGGGGTTAGCAGGATCGGCCAAGGTTTCACCGGTGGTGGTGTCCTTGAGACCCATGACGGCCACGATCTGCCCAGCTCCAACCGACGAGATTTCCTCGCGCTTGTTGGCGTGCATCTGGTAGATCTTGCCAATACGTTCTTTACGGCCCTTGGTGACGTTGAGAACTTGAGTTCCGGAGTCGAGTCGGCCGGAGTAAACACGAACGAAGGTCAACTTACCTAAGTGCGGATCAGCAGCGATCTTAAACGCGAGTCCGGAGAATGGTTCGGAATCAGAAGGCTCACGAGTCAATTCGACCGATTCATCGTTTGCCTTCGTGCCTGTGATCGCGTCGATGTCAAGCGGCGAGGGCAAGAAATCAACAACTGCGTCGAGCAGCGGTTGAACACCCTTGTTCTTAAACGCCGTGCCACAAAGAATCGGGTTTAACGCAGCGGCCAAGGTGGCGCGACGGATGCCGGCCTTGAGCTGTTCGACGCTGATCTCTTCGCCTTCGAGATAAAGTTCGGCGATTTCATCATCAACATCAGAAAGTGTTTCCAGCATGGCTTCACGTGCTTCTGCAGCAACATCGGCGAGATCAGCTGGGATTTCTTCAACTTCGTAATCTTCACCGACCGCGGTCTCTCCGCGCCACGTGAGAGCGCGCATCCCGATGAGATCTACAACGCCGAGGAAGTCACCTTCAGCGCCAATAGGAATCTGGAGGACGAGTGCTTTTGCACCTAAGCGCTCGCGGATCGTGGTGACCACGAAATCGAACGAAGCGCCCGTGCGGTCAAGTTTGTTGACGAAGCACATACGCGGTACGCCGTACTTATCGGCTTGACGCCATACGGTTTCCGACTGAGGCTCAACCCCAGCTACACCATCGAACACAGCGACGGCGCCGTCAAGAACACGCAGCGAACGCTCTACCTCGACCGTGAAGTCAACGTGGCCCGGCGTATCGATGATGTTGATCTGGTGGTTGTTCCACCAGCAGGTGGTTGCGGCCGAGGTGATCGTGATACCACGTTCTTGTTCTTGTTCCATCCAGTCCATGGTGGCCGAGCCCTCATGGGTGTCACCGATTTTGTAGTTAATACCGGTGTAGAACAAGATGCGTTCAGTCGTGGTCGTCTTACCAGCATCGATGTGAGCCATGATGCCGATATTGCGAACGCGGTTTAGGTCGGTTGTGATCTCAGTTGCCATAGGGCTTCATACGCTTTCAGGAAATTGGACACACACCGGGTTGCGGAGCTTCGCCCAGAAGAATTGATTACCAGCGGTAGTGGGCGAAGGCCTTGTTGGCATCGGCCATCTTGTGAGTATCTTCACGCTTCTTGACTGCGGCGCCCAATCCGTTGCTCGCGTCGAGCAGTTCGTTTTGTAAGCGCTCAGCCATCGTGCGTTCGCGACGTTCACTGCTGTACTTGACTAACCAACGCAATGCGAGCGTGGTCTGACGGCCGGGACGAACATCGACGGGCACCTGGTAGGTTGCGCCACCGACACGACGGCTCTTCACTTCAAGAGCAGGCTTGACATTGTCAAGTGCACGCTTGAGTGTGATTACTGGATCAGTGCCGGTCTTTTCGCGAGTGCCTTCGAGTGCCGTGTAAACGATGCTCTGAGCAACCTGCTTTTTACCGTCAATGAGAATTTTGTTGATCAACTGGGTGACCAGTTGGCTACCGTAAACCGGATCGGCTTCGATAGGACGTTTTGGAGCGGGACCCTTACGAGGCATCAGCTCTTCTCCTTCTTCGCGCCGTAACGGCTGCGAGCCTGCTTGCGGCCCTTGACACCCTGGGTGTCCAAGGAACCACGAATGATCTTGTAACGAACGCCTGGCAAATCCTTTACACGACCACCACGCACGAGCACGATGGAGTGCTCTTGGAGGTTGTGTCCTTCACCAGGAATGTAGGCCGTAACTTCAACTCCGCTGGAGAGCTTGACACGAGCAACCTTACGCAACGCGGAGTTCGGCTTCTTTGGTGTCGTGGTGTACACGCGAGTGCACACGCCTCGACGTTGGGGCGAACCCTTGAGCGCTGGCGTGTTGGACTTGGTCACCTTTGACTGGCGTCCCTTGCGAACCAACTGGTTGATTGTGGGCACTACACAACTTCTTTCTGCTGATAAATGTTGCCGGGGCGGACCTGACGTTCGATATAACGAGTTTGGTCGCCTACGCCTGCATGACAGGCACAGCAGCCTAGCCTACCGGAGGACCTTGCTCGGTGCAAAATCCCCCCTCGGTCAAGTGCTCCGGACACGGTTTTTGTCCACTGATTTCGCTAGCAACTCTGCTAAGTGCAGCGCTTGCACGTCCGCAAGATCGTCGAGTTGGGTGCGACAACTGAATCCGTCCGCCAAAACGATCGTATCGCGATCTGCACTCCTGACGGCCGGAAGCAACTGCAATTCTGCGACATCGACGGAGACCTCATAGTGGCCCTGTTCGACACCGAAATTGCCGGCCAAGCCACAACAACCGCCGAGCCGTTGAATATCAGCTCCGGTCGCAGTTAAGAGCTCCATGTCTGCACTAAAGCCGATGACGGCGTTCTGGTGACAATGCGGTTGGACAATGATCGACGAGCCGGACAAATCGGGCGCCTGCCACTGATCGTCTGCAGCCAGCAGCTCCGCCAGAGTGAATACACCCGCCGCGACCTGGCTCGCTCGGGGATCGTCGACGAGTTCCAAGGAATCGTGGCGCAAACCATCCAAACACGATGGTGCGAGGCCAAGCACCGGGATCTGCTGCTCCACGAACGGATGCAACTGCTCGATCGCGGCCTGAACCATCTCGCGGGCGGTATCAAGTTGCCCAGTTGAAATCCACGTCAAACCACAACATTGTGGGCGGTTCAAAACCGTGACTGAATATCCGGCATCCGCCAAAACCACCAACGCGGCTTTGCCGGCAGCAGTGGAAAAGTACTCGGTGAATGAATCGGCCCAGATCACGACCGGTTTGCCGTCTGGAACCTGATTCGGGCTGCTAACGGCCGAGAACCTAGCCTTAGCGAATGAGGGCAAACTGCGGCGTTGGTCGACGCCCGCAACCCAACGCGCCAGATGTTTCAGTCCGGGAGTTTTAAGCGTGAGGTTCGCCAGCCAAGCGAGACGTGAGCCCACCGTCAGTCGCGCCCACATGGGTAGACGACCGAGAATGTAATGACTTCGCGGACGGAACCTGCCCCGATACGTCTGGTGCAACACTTCGGATTTATAGCTGGCCATATCGACACCCGTTGGGCAGTCGCTGGCACAGCCTTTGCAAGACAGGCACAAGTCCAATGCCTCATGAACCTCAGGACTATCCCACCCTTGGTCAATCAACCTGCCGTCCACGAGTTCCTGTAACACCCTTGCCCGGCCACGGGTCGAGTTTTTCTCATCGCGCGTGGCTTGATACGAAGGGCACATCACCCCAACACCGGGAGCAGCGATGCACTTGCCGACGCCCGTGCAACGGTGAACGGCTTCTCCGAAACTGCCGTGGTCTTGATGCAACGTCAGACCTTGGCGCACGTCAGCCATGCCAGCGGACCAAGACGCCCCTTGGATGCGCAAGTCCGCATCGACCGCGCGGGGTTCGACGAGAACGCCAGGGTTGAGCAAACTCTCGGGGTCGAATATCTCTTTGACCGCGCCGAACAACCCCATTGCCTGTTCGGAATACATCAGCGGGAGCAACTCGGATCGCGCGCGCCCATCACCGTGTTCGCCAGAGAATGAGCCACCGTGCTTGGCAGCCAAACGCGCCGCGTCCTGCAAGAACTCACGAAATCTCTCGTGTCCGTTAGAGGCATCCAACTCAAACGTAATCCGAACGTGCACGCATCCGTCTCCGAAGTGACCGAACGGCTCGCCGTCGACGCCGTAATGGGCCATCAGCGCCACGAACTCGCGCAGATACGCGCCCAAGTTTTCCGGAGGCACAGCAGCGTCTTCCCAGCCCGACAATGCGGGCTTGTCGAGCGCGCGACCTGCTAGCCCGGCGCCTTCCTCGCGCACCCGCCACAGAACTGCTTGCGTCGCGGGATCGCTCACATGAACTGACCCGATGGCCCCGCTGGCCGTGACCACGCGCTCGCCAATCGCGATCAGTTCGAGCGGGTCCTCCCCCGCGAGTTCGACATACAAGAATCCGTGGCCGTCGGGCAATTCTGGCACCGCCGAACGACCATGCTTGGCCCGATAGACGTCAACAATGCGAACGCCTAGTCCCTCACACGCGACAGGCCCGAAGGGCAGTACGAGCGGCACGTGATCGGCTGCTTCCATCATGGTGGGATAGCCGAGAACGACGAGGTGCCGATAACGAGGGTCCTTCACCAGATCGACAGTCGCCCCCAAGATGACTGCGAGCGTTCCTTCCGTGCCTGCCATGAACGAGGCGACGTCAAAACTCTTTTCTGGCAGCAAGTGTTCCAAGCTGTAACCCGAAACTTGACGCCCGAACCGCCCGAACTCGGTGCGGATCGTGGCTAGGTTTTGGTCCACGAGTGAGCGTGCGCGTTCGAGCCTCTCAGAGGAAACCGTAACTTCCCGACCCACTTGGATACGTTCGCCGTCAATCGTCAGCAAGTCCAATGCGGCGATGTTGTCGGCGCTGCGGCCATACCCCAACGCCCGGTTGCCACAAGCATTGTTGGCAATCATTCCACCCACAGTGCAACGTGTGTGGGTGGACGGATCCGGCCCATAACGCAAGCCAACTGGCCGTGCTTCAGTTTGAAGCCGGGCGTGAACTACGCCGGGTTCGACTTGGGCCGTCGACGTCGTTGGATCGACCGCCAAAACCCTATTGAGGTGCTTAGAAAAGTCCATGACGACACCGGTGCCGATCGCGTTACCGGCGATGGACGTTCCAGCTCCGCGTGAAGTAAGTGGAGTCTTGGTTTCGTTGCAGGCAGCAGCCACCGCCTGCACTTCGTCGATGTCACGGGGACGAACGACAACTTGGGGCACGACTCGATACAGCGAAGCATCCGTGCTGTAAATCCCTCGAGTCAGCGTCGAATCATCAACGTCGCGCACACCATTGCGTTTGAGGGCAGCAATGATCTCGAGATTCGATTCGCTCATGCTCACCACAATTCGTTGTCTTCTGCCGATGCAACCGGCTCGCGTTGTCAGCTGTAGACGTTCGCGTAGCGCGGCTACGTGCTGCGCTCGTTCGAGCGTACCTTCTAGGTTAATGCTTGTAGAAACCCGATATCGATCGGCTTGCGCGTCACGACGCGACGGGTTGGTGCTTCAAAACGTGACGAGACGCACCCAATTGAGTTTCCCACTTTTTGCTACCTCTCGGTACTCTTGAAGGTCCCGGCCCCAACGCAATGAGGACTTCATGCGCAAACCTGTTATTGCACTGATGAGCAGCATTGCTGTTGCAGTCAGCCTGACGGCTTGCACGCCTTCCATCGCGCCGACCGCAAAGGATGAAGCCCCAAACACCACCGAGGAGATAGAGCGCCACGAATCCGCGCCTGCTAGTCCGATCGCGTTTGGCATTTCGGTGCCACATGGCGCGGTTCAATTAGGGCCTTTGGTCCGGTGGCGCAGCGCTGAACTCATCAAGACCTACCGGGTTGATTTGGCGGCGATCGAAGCCGAAGAAGAAGCAGTCCGACTTCGAGAGATCGAAGAGAAGCAAGCGGAGGACCCGGAATGGGTGCCTCCAACGCCGACACCATCGACCAACTCCGGTGGAACCAGTCGACGGGATACCTTTTCCAAACTCGAAGACACGCCGCGAGCGGACACTTACGTGTCGCTGATGCGTATTACCGGGAAACCGACTCTAGTGGTCCGGACGGTGCTGGCGCAGTTGTCGGTCTTGCTTCCCGATGCCGAGATCGTGACGGACGACCTCTCCGAATACTGCACCGCCAGGAACCGTCGCGTGATTAACTGCGAACTCTCGCTCACGGGCGAAACGCCGAGCGGCCGGAACCTCAAGGTGCACCTCACTGTGGATCCGGGCGACGTCACCGAACGAACGGGTCGCGCGGCGTCGCGGGAACGTCCCGTGATGGCTCTGTACATCCAAGAAATTGGCGATCCGCGCGAGTCGCAAGCGAACCGCACGCCGGAACGGCTTTCGAGCCCCCCAGATGTTTCTCTCACCGCTGAAAAGACGGATTGGATCTGGCCCCGGATGGATGAGTCAGCTTCTAGCAACGGCCCCGTTATCGGGGGCTGGGCTCCCCCGGCAAGCGCAACAATCCTGTTGACAGGAAAGGTGCCGGAGTTCGCGACGATGACCACGTACCGCACGTCCATTGCGAACGAGATATCACAGCGGTTTGTCGCCTCGCAACTGACACAGGTAGAGCCAGTGATCGACACCGTTGCGGATCTAAACGAAACTCTGGAAAGTACCTACGGAACGAACCCCAAAGGCGAACAGGTCCGGTCCGTACGGATAGCCTCCGCCCGAGGCAACTTTGTTTCTTTGTTCATACTGCCTAAAGGCTGGTAGAAACCCTCGGGACCTGGCGGACGCTATGCGTCGCGTTCCTGCGCCTCGCCGAGGCCGAGTCGCTAGAGTTTTGCTCAATGAGCGCCCTAGACCCAATCCCGCAAGCCTCAACCGGCACCAAGGTGCGGGTTGCCTATCTCGACAACGCCCGCTATTGGGTGATGCTGCTGGTCGTCGTCGGCCACTTTCTCACCGAGCTCGTGGTGCTCGAGTCTGCCAGGGGCGTCTATATGTGGATCTACTCGTTCCATATGCCCTTCTTTGCTCTGATATCCGGCTATACAGCCCGCAACTATGTCGGGAGTTATCCACAAGTCCGGCGCATCGTTTCGACGCTCATCGTGCCGTATCTCTTGGTCGAAACCACACTCCAACTGTTGACGCAGCACTACGACAACAACCCGACCCATTTGATGATTTTGTCTCCACAATGGCTCGGATGGTTCTTGGCCGCTTTGGTGATCTGGCGCCTCACCACGCCAATTTGGCGCACGTTACGGTATCCGATCACCATTTCGGTCATTATTTCGCTCACTGCTGGTTTGGTCGAGATTCCGAACGTATTGGCCCTACCAAAAATCTTGGGGCTGCTCCCGTTCTATGTGCTCGGACTGCACTTCTCACAAGAGATCTTCGATCAATTGACGCGAGCACGAGTGCGAATCGCGAGTTGGATTGTCTTGGGCACCACACTTGTCGCCTCATTAATCTGGGCTGAAGATTGGCAGGAACGTTGGCCTTTATCGTGGATGCTGTGGAAACATCGCTATGACGAGGCGCCGCTTCTCACCGGCCCGATCGAGGGCATGATTACCCGCGGCTGGTTTCTCACTATCGCGTTTGTGCTCACGATGGCCGCGCTTTCAGTCATTCCTCGCGCCTCCTCGTGGACCACTGCGTTCGGTGGACGCACGCTGTACGCGTACCTGCTTCACGGGTATGTGATCCTCTTTCTGGATCGACAGTTCGACTTGTGGTCGAAACTTGAACCGTATGGGCTCTGGGCCGTGCTCGTTTGCATTGTGGCCGGCTTGATCCTTGCCAACATTATGATGACTGCGTTGGTGGCACGTATTTTCAGGCCCTTCTTCGAACCGAAGTTGAATTGGCTGTTCCGCGCGTCAACTAAATAAACATCACGCTCCACCGGAAGAGTTCTTGGGTTCGCGCGCCGGATACGACACCCACCAAATGCAAAGTGCGGGCGCCCCTCAGGGACACCCGCACTTCACTTACGAACAAACGATCATCCGTCGAAGCGGAAACCATCCATATCGTCGAGCGCCACTGGCGTCTGATCTGGGGTTCCGAATGAACCGTAATCGAAATCGTCGTATCCAGTGAACGCATAAGCGTTCTGTCGAGCCTCTTCAGTCGGCTCGACCCGGATATTGCGATAGCGCTCCAAGCCAGTTCCGGCCGGAATGAGCTTACCGATGATGATGTTCTCTTTGAGCCCACGAAGGGAGTCAGACTTGCCGTTGATTGCTGCTTCGGTGAGTACTCGGGTTGTCTCCTGGAAGGAAGCAGCCGAGAGCCACGATTCAACAGCCAAGGAAGCCTTGGTGATTCCCATGAGGACCGGTCGACCTGAAGCTGGTGTTCCACCTTCAGCAACGACGCGGCGGTTCTCTTCTTCGAAGGTAGCGCGATCAGCAAGATCACCTGGGATCAAGTTGGCGTCGCCTTGTTCGATCACCGTGACTCGTCGCAACATTTGACGCACGATGATCTCGATGTGCTTATCGTGAATTGCTACGCCTTGGCTGCGGTAAACCTCTTGAACTTCGTCCACGAGGTGTTCCTGAACCTTACGGACACCGAGGATGCGCAAGACCTCTTGCGGATCTGGGGTACCTGCCGTGAGCTGTTCGCCAACCTCGATCGACTGTCCTTCATCGACCAAAAGACGCGAACGCTTGGTGATCGGGAACTCGATCGGATCCGTTCCATCGTGTGGTGTCACGACGATTTTGCGGGTCTTGTCGGTGGTATCAATCGTGATACGGCCGGCAACTTCGGAGATCGGCGCTTTACCCTTGGGCTGACGCGCTTCGAAGAGCTCCACGACACGTGGCAGACCGTGCGTGATGTCGTCACCAGCCACACCACCGGTGTGGAAGGTACGCATCGTCAACTGAGTACCAGGTTCACCAATGGACTGGGCCGCGATGGTACCGACGGCTTCGCCGATATCGACGAGCAAACCAGTAGCCAACGAACGGCCATAGCAGCGGGCACAGGTTCCAGTTTTCGCTTCGCAGGTCAGGACCGTGCGAATTCGGATGGTCTCAACGCCAGAATCAATCAAGTGAGCGATCTCGACGTCTCCGATGTCGGAACCAGCCGGCATGATGACCTCGCCAGATTCCGGATGAACGATGTCTTCCGAAGCACAGCGAGCGTAAGCCGAAGTCTCCACGTTTTCAGCCGCAACCAGCGAGCCATCTGCGCGGCGTTCCGCAATTTGCTTAGGCAAACCACGTTCCGTGCCACAGTCAACTTCACGAATGATCACGTCTTGGCTGACGTCCACCAGACGACGCGTCAGGTAACCGGAGTCAGCGGTACGAAGAGCCGTATCCGCCAGACCTTTACGGGCACCGTGCGTCGCGATGAAGTATTCAACGACCGACAAGCCTTCGCGGTAGTTGGCTTTAATAGGACGCGGGATGATCTCGCCCTTAGGGTTTGACACCAAACCACGCATAGCGGCGATCTGACGCAATTGCATCATGTTGCCACGGGCGCCGGACTTCACCATGATGAAGATCGGGTTGTCTTCGCCGAAGGTGCCTTCCATCTTGTCCGACACTTCGTTGGTCGCCTGCGTCCAGATCTCGATGAGTTCTTGACGACGCTCGTCTTCGGTGATCAGACCACGGTCGTATTGCTTCTGCACCTTCGCAGCCAAATCCTCGAACTTCGCGAGAATCTCTGGCTTTTCGCTGGGGCTGATGACATCGTCGATCGAGATTGTCACACCTGAACGAGTTGCCCAGTGGAAACCGGTCTCCTTGAGGTTGTCGAGTGCGACAGCAACGTCTACCTTGCTGTAACGCTCTGCAAGATCGTTGACAATGATGCCCAACTGCTTCTTGTCGACTTGGACATCCACGTAGGGGTAGTCCTCAGGCAAGGTGTCGTTGAAGATGGTCTTACCAAGCGTGGTGTCTAACAGTTCACCCTGGCGCTGGATCTTGACCTTCGACTGCATCGTAATTTCGCCCAAGTCGAACGCCATGCGTGCTTCATCAGCAGAGCTGAATGCGCGACCTTCTCCTGGATGTCCGTCACGATCGAGCGTGAGGAAGTAGAGACCGATGATCATGTCCTGGGTAGGCATGGTCACTGGACGTCCGTCGGACGGCTTCAAGATGTTGTTCGTCGACAGCATCAGGATGCGAGCTTCTGCCTGCGCTTCTGCGGACAGCGGCAAGTGGACGGCCATCTGGTCACCGTCGAAGTCGGCGTTGAACGCCGAGCAAACGAGTGGGTGAATCTGAATGGCTTTGCCCTCGATGAGTTGCGGTTCGAAGGCTTGGATGCCCAAACGGTGCAGCGTAGGTGCACGGTTGAGCAAGACTGGGTGTTCAGTGATGACCTCTTCGAGGACGTCCCACACCACAGGGCGTGCGCGTTCCACCATGCGCTTTGCGCTCTTGATGTTTTGCGCGTGGTTGAGATCCACCAGACGCTTCATCACGAACGGCTTGAACAATTCGAGCGCCATCTGCTTGGGCAGACCACATTGGTGCAGTTTCAACTGGGGTCCAACAACGATGACCGAACGGCCCGAGTAGTCAACGCGCTTTCCGAGCAAGTTCTGACGGAAGCGGCCTTGCTTACCCTTGAGCATGTCCGAAATCGACTTAAGTGGGCGGTTTCCTGGACCGGTAACCGGACGTCCACGTCGGCCGTTGTCGAAGAGCGAGTCCACTGCTTCTTGCAGCATGCGCTTTTCGTTGTTAACGATGATTTCGGGAGCCCCAAGTGCCAACAAGCGCTGCAAGCGGTTGTTGCGGTTGATGACGCGACGGTAAAGATCGTTGAGATCCGACGTCGCGAAACGTCCGCCGTCGAGTTGAACCATCGGACGCAATTCTGGTGGGATCACCGGAACAACATCGAGGACCATGCCCTCTGGCTTATTGCCACCGCTCATGAAGGCGGAGACAACCTTGAGTCGCTTCAGAGCACGAGTCTTCTTCTGACCCTTGCCTGTCGCGATCAGTTCGCGCAGGGATTCAGCTTCAGCCTCGAGATCGAAGTCTTGGAGACGACGCTGAATGGCAGCGGCGCCCATGTAGCCCTCGAAGTACTTGCCGAAACGGTAGTCCATTTCGCGGTAAAGCATTTCGTCGCCTTCGAGGTCTTGGACCTTGAGGTTCTTGAAACGGTCCCAGACCTGCTCGAGCCGATCGATTTCGCGTTGGACGCGGTCGCGACGCTGACGAGCTTCGCGCTCAGCGCCGTCTTTGACCTTGCGAATCTCAGCGGCCTTTGCGCCTGCTGCTTCGAGTTCCTTGAGGTCCTCTTCGAGCTTGCGCATACGTTCGTTGACTTCGTTGTCACGGCGGTTCGCGAGTTGTTCGCGTTCCATCGAGATCTTGGCTTCCAAGCTGGAAAGATCGCGGTGGCGAGCTTCCTCATCAACCTTAGTAACCATGTATGCAGCGAAGTAGATGACCTTTTCGAGGTCCTTCGGTGCAAGGTCGAGCAGGTAGCCAAGACGGCTTGGAACACCCTTGAAGTACCAGATGTGCGTAACTGGGGCTGCCAGTTCAATGTGGCCCATGCGTTCGCGACGGACCTTGCTGCGTGTGACTTCAACACCACAACGCTCACAAATGATGCCCTTGAACCGAACACGCTTGTACTTACCGCAAGAACATTCCCAATCCCGAGTGGGACCGAAAATCTTCTCGCAGAAAAGGCCGTCACGCTCTGGCTTGAGAGTGCGGTAGTTAATTGTCTCTGGCTTTTTGACTTCGCCGTGCGACCATCCGCGGATGTCGTCGGCTGTCGCGAGAGCAATCTTGATTTGATCGAAGAAGTTTACGTCTAGCACGCTGTCTTCTTTCCCTTCAGAAAATTCAGTGGTCGCTGGTCTCAGAGTTCGTCTACGGAAGACGGCTCACGGCGGGACAAATCGATTCCGAGTTCTTCAGCTGCACGGAACAGCTCTTCTTCGGAGTCGCGCATTTCCACGGCAGTTCCATCCGCGGAGAGCACTTCGACGTTGAGACACAGAGACTGCATCTCCTTGACGAGAACCTTGAATGACTCAGGGATACCTGGTTCAGGCACGTTCTCGCCCTTAACGATGGCCTCATAGACCTTGACACGACCGACAATGTCGTCCGACTTGATCGTCAACAACTCTTGGAGTGCGTAAGCGGCACCGTAAGCCTCGAGTGCCCACACTTCCATTTCACCGAATCGCTGACCACCGAATTGAGCTTTACCACCGAGTGGCTGCTGCGTGATCATCGAGTACGGACCAGTGGAACGAGCGTGGATCTTGTCGTCGACCAAGTGGTGCAACTTGAGCAAGTACATGTAGCCCACAGAGACTGGCGCCGGGAATGGTTCGCCCGTACGTCCGTCCAAGAGGCTTGCCTTGCCGTCTGCACCAATAATGCGAACGCCGTCGCGGTTCGGCAACGTCGATTCGAGGAGACCAGTGATCTCATCTTCACGAGCACCGTCGAACACTGGTGTTGCCACGTTTGTGTTCGGCTCCGACTCCGCGACATCAATTTCGCGTAGGCGCTCGGCCCACTCGTCCTTGACGTCCTCTGGGATCTTCCAACCTGTCTTAGCAATCCAGCCCAAGTGGGTTTCCAAGATCTGGCCGACGTTCATACGTCCGGGAACACCCAAGGGGTTCAGGACGATATCGACGGGAGTTCCGTCTTCGAGGAACGGCATATCTTCGACCGGGAGGATCTTGGCGATAACACCCTTGTTGCCGTGGCGCCCAGCGAGCTTATCGCCCGGGCTGATCTTACGCTTCTGAGCAACGTACACACGAACCATTTGGTTCACGCCAGGGCTGAGATCCGAGCTGTCTTCGGAGTCGAATACTCGAACTCCGATAACGGTTCCGGACTCACCGTGAGGCACACGCATGGACGTATCGCGAACTTCCTTGGCCTTTTCGCCAAAGATCGCACGAAGCAGACGCTCTTCAGGCGTAAGTTCGGTTTCGCCCTTAGGTGTCACCTTGCCTACAAGAATGTCACCGTTGGTGACTTCGGCGCCGATCCGGATGATTCCGCGTTCGTCCAAGTTGGCAAGCATTTCATCGCTCACGTTGGGGACGTCACGCGTGATCTCTTCTGGACCAAGTTTCGTGTCGCGCGCATCGACTTCGTGCTCTTCGATGTGAATCGACGTGAGCATGTCGTCTTGGACAACGCGCTGCGACAAGATGATCGCGTCTTCGTAGTTGTGTCCCTGCCACGGCATGAACGCAACGAGGAGGTTGGTGCCAAGCGCCATTTCGCCCTCGTCGGTGCAGGGCCCGTCAGCGAGCGGCGTTCCTACTTCGACGCGCTGGCCAGCCTTCACCAAAGGACGCTGGTTAGTGCAGGTTCCTTGGTTAGAACGGTGGAACTTCGCGAAGCGGTACGTCTGGTAGGTGCCTTCGTCTTCCATGATTTCGACTGCATCAGCCGATACCTCAGTGACGACACCCGACTTCTTAGCAACCGTGACATCGCCAGCATCGACAGCAGCACGGAACTCCATGCCAGTGCCAACCAGTGGCGCGTCGTTGCGAAGCAGCGGCACAGCCTGACGTTGCATGTTCGAGCCCATCAAGGCGCGGTTAGCGTCATCGTGCTCAAGGAAAGGAATCAACGCAGTAGCGACAGAAACCATTTGACGTGGCGACACGTCCATGTGGGTAACTTCTGACGCGGGGCGGAGTTCAGCTTCGCCGCCACGCTGACGCACCAAGACGCGATCTTCTGCGAAGGTGTTGTCTGCCGTGAGGAGACTGTTTGCCTGGGCAACGATGTAGCGGTCTTCGTCTGTGGCTGTGAGGTAGTCGATGTCAGTAGTGACAACACCATCAACAACGCGACGATACGGAGTTTCGACGAAACCGAACGCATTGATGCGACCGTACGAAGCCAAGGAACCGATGAGGCCAATATTCGGGCCTTCAGGGGTTTCAATCGGGCACATACGTCCGTAGTGAGTCGGGTGAACGTCTCGGACTTCATAGCCAGCGCGTTCACGCGAAAGACCACCAGGGCCAAGCGCCGAAAGGCGACGCTTGTGGGTCAAGCCCGCGAGCGGGTTGTTCTGATCCATGAACTGCGACAACTGGCTGGTGCCGAAGAACTCTTTCAGAGCGGCGGTGATCGGACGGATGTTGATCAAGGTTTGAGGCGTGATCGCTTCAACGTCTTGGGTCGTCATGCGTTCACGAACAACACGCTCCATACGAGCAAGGCCCGTGCGGAGTTGATTCTGAATGAGTTCGCCAACCGTGCGCATACGACGGTTTCCGAAGTGATCGATGTCGTCTGGTTCAACGACGACTTCACCGGCAGCGGTTTCCAGCACGGTATCGCCGTTGTGCAAGGCAACAATGTAAGTGATCGTGGCGACGATGTCGTCGATCGTCAACGTCTGCTGATCGAAGGCTTCGACGGTTCCGATCTTCTTGTTGATCTTGTGACGGCCGACCTTGGCCGTGTCGTAACGCTTTGGCGTGAAGAAGTAGTTCTCCAACAGCGTGCGGGCGGCTTCTGCCGATGGCGGCTCGCCCGGACGCAGTTTGCGGTAGATGTCTAGCAGAGCTTCGTCTTGCGTTTGGGCAGTGTCTTTTTCAAGAGTCAACATCATCGACTCGTACTGACCGAACTTCTCGCGAATCTCTTCAGCGCTGAGGCCGAGAGCCTTCAATAGTAGGGTGACTGATTGCTTGCGCTTACGATCCAAGCGAACGCCGACGGTATCGCGCTTATCGACTTCGAACTCGAGCCATGCACCGCGGGACGGGATGATTCGCGCCGAGAAGATGTCCTTGTCCGAGGTCTTGTCTGGCGAACGCTCAAAGTAGACGCCTGGTGAACGGACCAACTGAGAAACGACAACGCGCTCAGTGCCGTTGATGATGAACGTGCCCTTATCAGTCATGAGCGGGAAGTCACCCATGAACACGGTCTGGCTCTTGATTTCGCCAGTTTCGTTGTTCATGAACTCGGCGGTCACGTACAGCGGGGCAGCATACGTGAGGTCGCGGTCTTTGCAGTCCTCAAACGCGTGTTTTGCAGGCTCAAAACGATGGTCATGGAATGACAGGCTCATCGTTTCATTGAAATCTTCGATGGGTGAAATCTCTTCGAAGATTTCTTCCAAACCAGATCGGGTGTTTACCCCAACTTCACCTGCAGCGAGCGACGCTTCTACACGTGCTTTCCAAGTATCGTTGCCAAGCAGCCAATCAAAGCTGTTGGTCTGCAACGAGAGAAGTTCTGGTACCTCTAGCGGTTCAGAAACCTTCGCGAAGGAGATGCGACGAGGAGCCAAAGGATTCGGGGTGTTTGCGGCTTTGCGCG
>JAAZCT010000136.1 GCA_012513165.1 Actinomycetales bacterium | reverse complement strand
AGCCACAACTGCGGAACGCTGCGTGCGGCCGGGGTGGCTTTGATCGTGTAGTTCTGGCCCGAGATCGGGACGGTGAAACCGCGTTCGCTCATCATCGACATCACGTCGTCGAGGTACTGCGGGAACTTGAGAACGTCCTCTTGGCCACGGCCCGAACCGCTGCGCAGCGCCCACGAGGTGACGGGGTCGCTGCCGGGTGCACGGCCGATGCCGAGGTCGATCCGGCCCGGGTGCGCGGCTTCGAGCAGCGCGAACTGTTCGGCGACCGCCAGCGGCGCATGGTTCGGCAGCATCACTCCCCCGGATCCGATGCGGATGCGGTGCGTGTGGGCGGCGAGGTGCGCGATCATCACGGGCGGGGACGTGGCGGCAACGGCGGACATGTTGTGGTGTTCGGCCAGCCAATAGCGCTCATAACCGAGCCGGTCTGCCGCCTGGGCGAGGCTCACACTCGCGGCGAGCGCGTCAGCGGTGGTTTGGTTGGTGCGTACGGGGACGAGATCGAGTACCGAAAGCTTCACACCACTGGTCAACGCTGACGTCGCTCGGTTTGTTCAGAAGACCCCGTTCTCTGCTGGATTCGGGCCCGGTTTTCGACGGCGGCAGCCACCGAATCAGCCTGTGGAGAAACTCTCTCCACACGGTACTTCGACGTATGCTTGGTTCATGTCGATGAACCCCGCCGAGGTTGAAAAAGCCCTGCTTGCCCTTGATCACCATGATCGTGCGGGAATCATTCATCGCGCTTTGCAGAACCTAGATCCGGATGAACCTGATTTCTCTCAGATCGAGATTAATGCGGCGTGGCGAGAAGAGTTGGCCCGTCGCATCGATGATGTCGAGAACGGGCGTGTTGAGTTGATCCCCTTAGACGAATCGTTCGCGCGGGCTCGTGCAGCAGTCTCCGCGATCCATACGTGAACCTCGTTGTGCTCGCATTCTTCGACTAGGTGAGGGATTCGAGATGGCGGCCGATGGCGCGCATCGCAGCGTATACGGCTCGGCGGGTGTCGCGAGATTCGCTCGCGCTCGCTTCCCAATTGCACAGGACCGCATAGGCGAGTTGTTGGCGCGGTCCGGCCACGATTCCCACATCAGCGCGCACCCCCGGATCAGTTCCGGTCTTGTTCCACACGCGCACGTCCGCCGTTGGGTCGCTTCCGTGTGACAGCGGATCGAGATCGAAGGTGTTTGCCACCATCGACAGGTCCGCGCTGTGCGCGAGCCACGCGAGAACCCGTTGGGCGGCTGGCCCAGGATCGTTCGCAAGCCGCTGCATGACGTTGGCCCAGTCGCAGGCTGTTCCTTCGCTGAGTGTTTCGGGATGCTCCTCGGTGCGCACATCGCGCACGATATCGAGCAGCTGAGTGTGTTCGCTCGCTAGCGTGCGGGCCGTGGCTTGGATCTGCTCAAGCCCGAGTCTGGCGATCAACACATTGGTGGCGAGGTTGTCGCTGTGGGTGCCAACCAAGCGGGCCGCATCGTCGATGGTGAGTGTGTTGGCGTCGAGGTGTTGCCAGATTCCGCTGTCGCCCACAGGCTCTACGCTGCGCTTGGACACGAGTTCAGCGGCATCGATACTGCCGTCCTCGATGCGCCGTGCGAGTTCAGTGAGGACGAACAGTTTCGCGACGCTTGCGGTGCGCAACCGCTGGTCGGGCAGATGGCTGACCAGGCTTTCGCCACCGACCGCGCGCACGTCGATCGACCAGGTTGTCGCGGCCAGCGCCGGCACCTGCAACAGTTCGGCAATCTCCATGCCGCCGATGCTAACTCAGTGGAACGGTTTGCCGTTTCCGCCGCTATAGGTCGACCGGACAGCAACTTCTATCAATTCACAAGTTTGCACAGCGAACGAGCACATTCGCGAACAATCCACAGGCAAATTTCTTTCCCTCTTCCCAGCAACTCAATGAACTAGAATGAAGTCAATGAACTTGGAGGTGATCATTATGACCGAATACAAATTCCCAAACGGTGGAGTCGTTTCGGAACCAGGTGAGCTCTCTCTCAACGAAATCATTGCTTCTGTTCCGGGCCCGGATCCTGCCGGTCTGGAGGGCCTCAGCAAGCGGGAGTGGGATGCGTTCTGGAAGATACTCCACGAGTGAGCGGCGGCAAAACTCCAGTCTTGCTCGATACTGATGCCTATAGCGTCGCTTACGTACATCCGCCGGGGACCGACCCACGAGTCTTCGAGGTTCGCAGCAAGTTGCACCAAGCGGTCCCATTCATTTCATTTCAGACTCGTGCGGAACTAATCGCCGGCGCGAAGGAAGCCAACTGGGGCATTCGCCGACTCAATGCGCTTCGCCGTCAAGTT
>JAAZCT010000135.1 GCA_012513165.1 Actinomycetales bacterium | reverse complement strand
GCATGGCACTGGAGCCAACCTGGCCCGCCTTGAAACCTTCCGTGACCAGTTCGTTGCCTGCCATCAAGCGAACCGTGGTGGCGAGGTTGCTAGGTGCGGCCACGAGTTGAGCCAGCGCAGTGACGGCGTCGTAGTCGAGGCTGCGCGGGTACACCTGGCCGACGCTGTCGAAGGTGCGCTCGAAGCCCAAGTGCGCAGCGACGCGACTCTCAAGTTCGAGTAGTTTCGCTTCATCGCCGCCCAAAAGATCGAGCATGTCTTGGGCCGTACCTACCGGGCCCTTAATCCCGCGAATGCGGTAACGCTCGATGAGGTTGTCGACGCGTTCGAGCCCAGCCATCAGTTCATCAGCGACGGTCGCGAAACGCTTGCCCATCGTGGTTGCCTGTGCCGCCACGTTGTGGCTGCGACCCGCCATCACGAGCTCGGCGTTCTCGGCAGCGATGCGACCCACGCGCACAAGCGCCGCGATCGCGCGGTTGCGCACCACGATCAACGAGGCGTGCACCTGGAGTTGTTCCACGTTCTCGGTGAGATCGCGGCTCGTCATGCCCTTGTGGATGTGTTCACTTCCGGCGAGGGCCGCGAACTCTTCGATGCGTGCCTTCACGTCGTGACGAGTGATCCGTTCGCGGGCTGCGATCGACGCGAGATCCACCTGATCGATCACCGCTTCATACGCCTCAATCACGCCATCGGGCGTGTCGATGCCGAGGTCCTTTTGTGCCTTGAGTACCGCGATCCACAATTGGCGTTCCAGCACGATCTTGTGTTCAGGGGACCAAATTTTCGCCAGTTCGGCAGAGGCATAACGCGAGGCGAGGACGTTGGGTGTGCTCACAATTGAATCCTTTGTTGTTCAGCAGCTAGGGCAATGTCGGTTCGGTGATGGGCACCAGCAATGCTGATGTGCTCGATGGCTTCATAGGCGCGGGCGCGGGCCTGTGCGAGGTCGGCCCCTTGAGCCGTAACAGCCAAGACGCGACCGCCCGCAGTCACGAGTTCGTCCGCGTCGTTGCGGGCGGTTCCGGCATGAATCACATCGACTCCTTCGACCGCATTCGCTTCCCGCAAGCCCTCGATGACGTCTCCAGTGCGCGGCTGAGCCGGGTAGCCCTCGGAGGAAACCACCACGGTGACGGCCGAACCGGCCTTCCATGCGGGCGCCTCGAAGCTGTCGAGCGTGCCGGTAGCCGCACCCCACAGCAAATCGCCGATTGACGAGTCGAGCAGCGCCATCAAAACTTGAGTTTCCGGATCACCGAAACGGGCGTTGAACTCGACGACTTCGATGCCCTTCTTCGTCAACGCGAGTCCGGCATACAGCAAGCCTTGGAACGGCGTTCCGCGTTCGGCCATCCGGTCAACAGTCGGCTGCAGCACCGTGCGCATGACGTCGTCGATGAGCGTTTCGGGCGCCCAATCGAGCGGGCTGTATGCACCCATGCCGCCGGTATTGGGGCCTTCGTCATTGTCGAGGGCGCGTTTGAAATCTTGAGCCGGCTGCAGCGGCACCACGGTTACCCCGTCGGTGATCGCGAAGAGGGACACTTCTGGACCATCGAGGAACGCTTCAATCACGACTCGATCACACGAGTTCGCGTGCTCTAGCGCTTCGGTGCGATCGCTCGTGACCACGCCGCCTTTGCCTGCCGCAAGCGCATCATCTTTAACCACATAGGGGGCGCCAAAGAAATCGAGCGCAGCTTCGACCTCGGCAGGCGTTGTGCACACGCGAGGCTCAGCGGTAGGCACACCGGCTTCGGCCATCACTTGCTTCGCGAACGCTTTGGAACCTTCGAGTTGGGCCGCCTCGGCACTCGGCCCAAAGCAGGCGACTCCCGCCTGGCGCACCGCATCGGCAACACCCGCGACGAGTGGCGCTTCCGGGCCAATCACGACGAGGTCCACTCCGAGCCGGTTCGCGAGCGCTGCCACGTCGGCGCCGTTGGCGGCGTTGACTGAGTGCAGCGAAGCGAACGCGCCGATGCCCGGGTTGCCGGGTGCAGCGTGGACTTCGGTGACTTGAGGATCACGAGACAGGGCGAGTGCAAGTGCGTGTTCGCGGCCGCCAGTGCCAATAACGAGTACCTTCACTCACGGCAGTCTACTTGGCTCGCGTCTCCCCCAACTCAGGCCATAAGGCCACGTCTGCTCAGAGCAGGTCGTGGACGAGGATCGTCTCTTCGCGGTCCGGCCCAACACCGATAGCAGAGATGCGTGCACCGCTGATCCGCTCGAGCGCCGCCACATAGTCGCGGGCGTTCTTCGGCAGATCTTCAAGCGTACGCGCGCCACTAATGTCTTCGCTCCAGCCGGGGAAGTATTCATAGATCGGCTTCGCGTGGTGGAAGTCGGTCTGCGTCATCGGCATTTCTTCAACGCGTTCGCCGTCTACTTCGTAGGCGACACAGACGGGGATCTGGTCCCAGCCGGTCAACACGTCAAGTTTCGTGAGCACGAAATCGGTGACGCCGTTGATGCGCGCCGCATAGCGGGCGATCGGTGCGTCATACCAACCACAACGTCGCGGACGGCCGGTCGTGGTGCCGAATTCGCCGCCATTTTTGCGCAGCTGCTCGCCGTCTTCGTCGAAGAGTTCGGTGGGGAACGGACCTTCGCCAACGCGGGTGGCGTACGCCTTGACGATGCCGATCACTCGTGAGATTCGAGTGGGCGGGATCCCCGATCCGGTGCAGGCGCCGCCTGTGGGGGCCGAGGAACTGGTCACGAACGGGTAGGTGCCGTGATCGACGTCCAACAACGTGGCTTGGCCGGCTTCGAGCAAGACGGTCTTGTCTGCGTTGAGCGCCTGATCGAGCACGAGCGCACTGTCGGCGACCATCGGACGTAGACGCTCGGCGTGAGCGAGCAGCGCGTCCACGATCTCGTCGACTTCGACGGCACGACGGTTGTAGACCTTCGTGAGGATCTGGTTCTTCAGATCGAGCGCGCCTTCAACCTTTTCGCGCAGGATTTTCTCGTCGAAGATGTCTTGCACGCGGATGCCGAGGCGGTTCATCTTGTCGGCGTACGTGGGGCCGATGCCGCGACCAGTGGTGCCGATTTTGCGGCTGCCGAGGAAGCGTTCGTTGACTTTGTCGAGGGTGCGGTTGTAGTCGGCAATGACGTGCGCGTTCGCGCTCACGAGCAACCGCGAGGTGTCGATTCCGCGCTCGGTGAGGCCGTCGATCTCGTGAAACAACACGTCCAGGTCGATGACGACGCCGTTGCCGATGATCGGCACGCAGCCGGGGCTCAGGATTCCGCTGGGCAGCAGGTGCAAGGCGTACTTTTGGTCGCCGATAACGACCGTGTGACCAGCATTGTTGCCGCCATTGAATTTGACGACGTAATCGACTCGGCTACCGAGAAGGTCTGTCGCTTTTCCTTTGCCCTCGTCGCCCCATTGGGCGCCGACGCTCACAACTGCGGGCATGCGGGTGCACCACCTATGACATGAGAATGCCCCACAAGTTGGGGCTCGTACTGGAACAGTCTACCGAAAGCGCATGCGCCACCGGCCAGTCGAACGTTCGCTGGCCGGAAGTTTGGGCTACGCGACGAGTTTGTCGTAGGCTTCGCGGCTCGATTCGCGCAGGAATTCGCGGCAGCGGTGAGCTTCTTCTACGTCGCGCAGACGCTCGCTCGCGGTGGCGAGTACGGCTAAGGAACGCAAGAATCCGCGGTTGGGTTCGTGCGCCCACGGGACGGGGCCGTGTCCGCGCCAACCGTTGCGACGGAGTGCGTCGAGCGAGCGGTGGTAGGCGGTGCGCGCGTAGGCGTAGCCTTCAACGTCGCGGCCATCAGCGAGGGCTGCCTCGGCGAGGAGCGCCCACGCGAGCGTGGATGCGGGTTCGCGTTCGGCGATCTCATCGGCTCCGAGGCCTTCGGCCCACAGTTCGGCTCCGGGTTCGGCGGGAAGCAGGGTTTCGGCTGGTTCGCCAAGCAAGTTAGTCACCCGCCCGACCCTACCAATCTTCTCCCAATTCCCACGAGACCGTCGGTTCTTGGACAAACGCATACCAAGTTGGTGCGCATCAATCACAATTCCTATGTGAAGTGTGACGATATGAACTATCCACAGGGCTCGGCGAACCCCTTGGCCTCGCCTTAGATTGCGAGAAGGCTGATCGCATGCCTAG
>JAAZCT010000134.1 GCA_012513165.1 Actinomycetales bacterium | reverse complement strand
GGTGTAGAACGTCGCGACACCAGACACTTCGGCTGGCGTGATCTCGAGGAGTTCAGCACACTTGTTGATCGCTTCGGTGGTGACGCGCCCTTGAGCCGATTGCGCCAAGTGCAACATCGGCAACAACGCACTGCGTGCCTCGGGGTAACGCGCCATCAGTTCGCGCATTTCTTCGACTGTCTGGTCGGTCAAGAGTTCAGCACTCATCGATCGACACCACCCATCACGGGGTCAATCGAAGCCACAGCCACGATGACGTCCGACAGCATCGAGCCTTCGCTCATGACTGATACTCCTTGGAGATTGACGAAGGACGGTTCCCTAAAGTGCACGCGGTAGGGGCGCGTCCCGCCGTCCGCCACCGCGTGACAGGCGATCTCACCCTTGGGCGATTCGACTGCGAAATAAGCTTGACCGGCCGGGACCTTAAAGCCCTCGGTGACGATCTTGAAGTGGTGAATCAGTGCTTCCATCGATTCGCCCATGATGTGCTTGATGTGCTCGGGCGAGTTGCCTTGTCCGTCAGAGCCGACGGTCAATTGGGCTGGCCAAGCGATCTTCTTGTCAGCGACCATGATCGGCTGGCCGACCGTTGCGTCCAAGCGTTCGAGGCACTGCTCGACGATCTTGAGCGATTCCCACATCTCGTCGAGGCGAATCCGGAAACGACCGTATGCATCGGGCTCGTCGCGGGTGATCACATCGAAATCGTAGGTTTCGTAACCCCAGTAAGGCTGCTTCTTGCGCAGGTCCCAGTCCATGCCGGTGGAACGCAGGATCGGACCGGTAATGCCCAAAGCCATGGCGCCAGCCAGGTTGAGGTGGCCAATTCCCTTGAGACGGCCCTTGAAGATTGGGTTCTCATTGCAGAGTGCCGCGTACTCAGGCAAACGCTTCTTGAGCAGCGCCACGCCGTCGCGTAGTTCGGCCATGCCACCTTCGGGGATGTCCAAGGGGACCCCGCCGGGGCGGATGAACGCGTGGTTCATGCGCAGGCCCGTGATGGTCTCGAACAGGTTGAGGACGATCTCTCGGTCGCGGAAACCACAGGTCATCACGGTCAGAGCGCCGATCTCCATACCGCCGGTGGCGATGGCGATCAGGTGCGAACTGATGCGGTTGAGTTCGAGCAGCAAGACGCGGATGATGTTCGCGCGTTCAGGAATGTCATCTTCGATGCCCAGCAGGCGTTCGACCGCGCCGACATAAGCTGCTTCGGTCGAGAACGGGGCGACGTAGTCCATGCGGGTGCAATAGGTGACGCCCTGAGTCCACGTGCGGTATTCCATGTTCTTTTCGATGCCCGTGTGCAAGTAGCCAATACCTGCACGAGCATCGTGAACTTGCTCGCCGTCGAGTTCAAGGATGAGACGAAGCACGCCGTGCGTGGACGGGTGCTGTGGACCCATGTTGATGACGATGCGGTCACCGTCAACGCCGGTGGGTTGAATCGAATCCCAGTCTCCGCCGGTGACATTGAAAACTTCACCGTCGATGGATTCCGAGGTGCCCGCGTAGGGGTCTTCGAAGTTGAGTGTGTCGCTCATCAGTTGTATGACCTCCGCTGATCGGGCGCCGAGTTAAAGCCGCCCTTGAACTCAACATCAATGCCGCCCAAGGGATAGTCCTTGCGCTGCGGGTGGCCCGGCCAGTCGTCGGGCATCAAGATGCGAGTGAGACCTGGGTGCCCATCGAACTGAACACCAAACATGTCCCACGTTTCACGTTCGTGCCAGTCAGCCGTGGGATACACGCCAACCACGCTGGGGACGTGAGGATCGCTGTCGGGGCACCTGACCTCGAGGCGGATGCGACGGTTGTGTGTCATCGACAGCAAGTGGTAAACCACGTGAAACTCGCGGCCGGTTTCGTCTGGGAAATGCACGCCGCTGACACCGCTGCAGTATTCGAACCGCAAGGCGGCGTTGTCGCGCAGGTGCTGGACGGTCTCGACGATCTTGTCGCGCTGGATGTAGAAGGTGATTTCGCCGCGGTCGACGACTACCTTCTCGATCGCGTTTCCGAGACCGGGTCCGTTGGCGATGCCTTCGGCAACGTCATCGAACCAGCCGCCGAAAGGTGCGCGCGATGGGCCAGGCATAACCACTGGCCGGCGGACGGTGCCGTAGCCACTCGTGTCGCCGGAACCGTGGACGCCGAAGGCGCCTTCACGGACGTTCACAATCTCTAACTGGGTGGCCGACTCTGGAACAAGGCCCTGTTCCGTGGGCTGTGACGGATCTTGAGTGTCGCTCATCGCATGAGTCCCTTCTGCGCGAAGGGCGGCAACGCGATCATGGCTTGTTCTTCGAGTTCAGCGATCTCGTCCACACGGTGTGCACCGAGTTTGGTGGTCTGAATCTGCTCGCGGAGTTTGAGGACCGCGTCGATCAACATTTCGGGGCGAGGCGGACAACCTGGCAGGTACATATCGACCGGGACGATGTGGTCGACGCCCTGCACCACGGCGTAGTTATTGAACATGCCGCCGGAACTGGAGCAGACGCCCATCGCGAGTACCCATTTCGGGCCAGGCATTTGGTCATAGATCTGGCGAACGACGGGAGCCATCTTCTGGCTGACGCGACCGGCAACGATCATCAAGTCAGCTTGGCGCGGCGACGGTCGGAAAACTTCCATGCCGTAGCGCGCCGCATCGAACCGAGGTGCGCCGAAAGCCATCATCTCGATGGCGCAACAGGCGAGACCGAATGTTGCTGGCCAGAACGAGGCCTTACGGAAGTAACCGGCGAGTCCCTCAACTGTTGAGAGGAGCACGCCACTGGGGAGTTTTTCTTCGAGTCCCATCAGGTCCATTCCATTCCACCGCGACGCCATTCATAGACATACGCGATCGTGATGTTTACCAAGAAGAGCATGACGGCAAAGAATGCGAACCAACTGAGTTGGTCGAACGCCACTGCGAAGGGATAAAGGAACACGATCTCGATGTCGAAGATGATGAACATCATCGCGGTAAAGAAATACTTGATCGAGATTCGTCCGCCGCCTTCTGGCAGCGGACTTGGTTCAATACCAGATTCGTAACGATCCATCTTGGCGCGGTTATAGCGCGCTGGACCGGTGAACGGCGCGATACCCACGCTAAAGAGTGCAAAAGCGACAGCTAATGCACCCAAAATCAAGATTGGAATGTACTCGTTCACGGCACCTCCATCCACACGTTGAAACACCTTGTGAAAACCTTCACAGGCTCGTGGCTACCACCCTATGCCTCACGAGGATCATTTGGATACTTAGGTCACACTTAGTAAGGGCGAGTGAAAGTGCGCTTTTAGTCAGCTTTTCTGGGCGTAATGCAGGGCGACGATTCCGGCACTTAAATT
>JAAZCT010000133.1 GCA_012513165.1 Actinomycetales bacterium | reverse complement strand
CGTGAGTTCACCATGAAAGATGCGTATTCGTTCGATGTAAGCGACGAAGGCCTCGAGACGAGCTACCAAGCTCAGCGCGACGCGTACGAGCGTATTTTCAAGAGGCTGGGCCTCGAGTATGTCATTGTGAAGGCTGACGCCGGTGCGATGGGCGGCTCGAAGAGCGAAGAGTTCTTACTGCCGATCCCGATCGGTGAAGACACCTTCGTGCGTTCTGCCGGTGGGTATGTGGCCAATGTCGAGGCCTATGCTACGCCGGTGCCTGATGCGCTTCCCATCGATGGGCTGCCAGAAGCGGCGGTGTTCGATTCGCCTGATACGCCCACGATTGAGACCTTGGTGGCGCACACGAACGCGGTACTGCCGCGCGAGGAGGGCCGGGAATGGAACGCTGCCGACACTCTCAAGAATGTCGTGCTTGCTGTGACCCCGATCGCCGGGGAGCACGAGGGCCAACGTGAGCTGGTTATCGTCGGGTTGCCTGGCGATCGCGAAGCAGACATGAAGCGTGCTGAAGTTGCCTTTGCCGGCTGCGAGGTTGAGCCCGCGACCCCTGAAGACTTTGTGAAGCACCCTGGCCTCGTCAAGGGCTACATCGGACCGGGCATGAAGGGCGCCGAGGTACTCGGTGAGAACGGCAGCACCGGAATCCGCTACCTGCTTGATCCTCGCGTCGTCGCGGGAACCGCATGGGTGACCGGCGCGAATGAGGACGAGAAACACATCGCTTACCTCGTCGCGGGCCGCGACTTCGAAGGCGACGGCATTGCGGATATCGCAAACGTGCGCGATGGGGACCCTGCTCCTGACGGATCGGGTCCGGTCGAGTTGGCTCGCGGCATGGAGATCGGCCACGTGTTCCAGCTGGGGCGTAAGTATGCGGAGGCTCTCGGGCTGAAGGTGCTCGACGAAAATGGCAAGCTGGTTACCGTAACCATGGGGTCGTACGGTATCGGTGTCACTCGAATTCTTGCTGTGCTCGCCGATCTGAACCATGACGAGCGCGGTCTCGTGTGGCCTACTGCAGTGGCGCCGTTCGACGTGCACCTGGTTGCTGCGGGAAGAGACGCCTCGGTCTACGAGATCGCGACGTCACTCGCTGAACAACTTGATGCCGCTGGCGTTGAGGTGATGTACGACGATCGTCCGAAGGTTTCACCTGGCGTGAAGTTCGGTGACGCCGAATTGCTCGGTGTGCCGCGCGTGGTAGTGGTCGGTCGCGATGCAGCTGAGGGGTTTGTCGAGTTCTGGGACCGTGCTTCGGGGACAAAGGACCGAATCGCGATCTCAGACGTGCCAGCGCTATTCGGAGTGTAATACTTACCGCACCTCAGCAGATCCGTGGCGCGATGTGGCATACACGTGTCGCTATGATCGGCTGAAACGAAAGGAACGAGACCATGTCTGACACACAGCAGCATGTCGCGAAACCCACACCCGCCTTTATTGGGGCCTCGTGGGTAGCGTTGGTTCTCGGAATGAGCACCTATCTGATCGGTTTGTTCAACGCGGATATGGAGCTCAACGAGAAGGGCTACTACTTTGTGATCCTGATGTTTGGGCTTTTTGCAGCGGTCTCATTGCAGAAGACGGTGCGTGACCGTGCCGAGGGTATTCCGGTGACGAACATCTACTACGGCCTCGCTTGGTTCTCAGTTGTGCTCTCACTCTCCATG
>JAAZCT010000132.1 GCA_012513165.1 Actinomycetales bacterium | reverse complement strand
TTGCTCGCCTTGGGGTCTTGGCGCGATTCAGCCTCCGATCTCAGCGCCCGAGAGGTAGCTGAAGGAGTGATTACGAGTGCGGCCAAGGGTGCGGGTGCCGGTTTGGTGGCCGCCGCTTTGGTTCTCGCTATCGCTTGGTGGCTCCTGCTCTTGGCCAGATCGGCTCGAGCCCGCCTCGAGCCCCATGCGTGACCGCCCGCCATCAATCTGAAACAGATTGCGCCATACTCAGAAATAGTGGCCCTAAGGCAGGCGCTTCACTCGCGAACGATGGCTCTGCTTGTTGTCGCCTTGGATCGAAGAATCCTTTGTCCCATTGCGTTCACCAACTTTTACGTCGGCGCCGGTAATCGGTTGGGATTCGATCTCCGTTTCTTGCTCGTAACCATGAGACTTATCGACATTGCGGTAATAGCGATAGATCAGCCAATAAGTACCCACAGCAGAAGCTGGACCAGAAAGAAGAAGCCAGAGACTCCCATCGCCGTCGCTCTCAACAGCCGTGGCGAATTGCGGCGCAAAATTCATGGCTTCAGTCAAAGCAATAAATAGCCCACTCATACTGACGCCCATAAGATCGCCAGAGCAACTGATTGCACGACGGTACCGCCCGTTAAGGCCGCAATCAGAAGCCGCGAATGTGAAACCGGGACGCTGCCCATGGTTTCACCGGTACGCCCGTTCACAGCAATGTAGTGAACCATGGGACGCCCACGTTCAACGTGGTAGTAGGAATACAACCAGACTGGAAGATACATCGACACCCAACGCGTGCCATGAATGTCGATTCGCTCCGTCTCCCAACGGACGCCGCGGTCGTAGGCTTTAGCAGAGGGCAGCACTTCCGAACGAGCGATACTCAACAACTGGTGCTCGAGTACAGGCTGAACTGCAGACGTGTCTTTATCTCGCTTCTCTGAGGTGAAGCCCACCAAATAGTTTGCGTTCCACTGGACGGCGTTTTTCGTATCGAACGGAAGAATCGTGTTGATGACGTTGTTCGTGTTCACGAAAGCATTCATATTCGCACGCTCCGCTGAGGATTCGATGATTAAGTCATCGACTGTAAAGTCCACGTGCCGGGTTACCTCATAAACGTCCGCGTCATAGAACGTCTCTTTGTTATCACCGGTACCGCGCGTGTATTGGCGTGGGAGGATCTCGCCCTTACCCGCCACATCGGCACTCGCATTGCTGTCGATGATCATGTACGGCAAGTACACCCCCACAACATTTTCCGGTGAGAACTCATCTTTGAACTTGCGATGCGCAAATAAGCGCCGTTTCCCAGCGAAATTCTTGATTTTTTCAATAGCTTGTTCCCGTGTAAGTGCAAACGGGAGCAACGCATCTGGCACGGCACCGTTCGGGACTTGCTCATTGATGGTCAGCATGTGCCGGCACCAGTGACACCGTGAGGATGTCGTTTCGTTGATATTAACGACGACTTCAGAGCCACAACCACCACACTTGAGGGTCAGAACCTTATCGGCATCAAGCGCGATGTCGGAGGCTCCCGAAGCGACTTGAGTACCTTTAAGGTCCTGCAAGCTACCACTTCCAGCAATGGTGTCCTCAATCTTCTCCTCAGCCCATTCGTGCCGACAAAACAAACAAGCAAGCATTCCAGTGGATGGACGCAGTTGAATATCCGTAGCACCACAGGCGGGACAACGATTGACGCCGTCGTCTAGTCGCTTGTTTGCAGTGTCGATCGTTTCGGGAGACGGAGGATCGCCACCGAGGTCCACTTGAATGCCCTCCGGTGACGACCCATCAATCTTTTCTCCTGTTGACTCAGATCCGAGCGTTCCGGGGTCAATGTCACTCATGGGAGATCACTCAACTATTAGAGCCCGAGGGCTTTGGCTTTGAGTGCGTCGTAATCTTCTTGCGTGATGAGGCCAGCGTCAAGCATCTCTTTGGCTTTCGTCAACTTTGCTACTGGGTCTTCAGCGGCGGGAGCTGCCGTCGCCGTGGCTGCGGGCTCAGCGGGAGCCGCTGCGGGGGCGGCCGGAGCGCTCTGCGCGCCAACACCAGGTACGGGTTGTTGCAGTCCACCCAAACCGGTGGCACCGGCAGCCATACCCATGCCGATTAGCCCACCCGGTCCGGCATTTTCGCCAGCAGACTCGAATCCAGCGGCCACAGAAGCCTGCAGGTTTGTATTCCCGCGCTGTCCGGAAAGCGCATCGGCACGCTGAACAGTCTTGAGAAGTTCACGCGTGTTCTCGTCGTATTCGATGGCGATAATCGCCGTTGCTGCGATAACCAAACCACGTATTGTCGACCACTGGTAGTTCTGTTCCACTGCAGCCGAAAGGCTTTTCGCAAAACCGATCGAATCCTGCTGGATCTTGGTGATGCGGTTACCCTTGCTCGGGTCGTTCGTATACATCGAGAATGCTGGAGCAAGCGAGCCTACGACTTCGTTGAAAAGCTGTGAAGCTGCATCGTTTTCCAGATCAGTGAAATCAAAAACTTGACCGGGTTCAAGATATTTCGCGGGCATGAAGTTCTTCACGAAAAGGATCGGATCGCTAACTTTCAACGTGTAAGTACCACGAGTGACCGCGCCAACCTGAGCGTTGAGATAAGCGTCATCCCAGTAGATTTCAGATTGCGTCCCAAACCGATTATTCGGCAATTCTTTTAGCGCAACAAAATATGCACGCTGTTGAGCCGATGGCCGTCCGCCAAACTTAAACCGTTCCCACGACGTCGTGATGAGCGGACTGACGATGCCGTTACCAGCAAAAATCGATTGGGAATCTTGAGCTTCCGAGTTCCATTCATAACCGCCAGCTTCGGCAGCAAAACCAGTGATCGCACCGTCTTGCATCAAGATCAAACCGTAGCCCTCAGGAACCAAAATCTTGCTGCCGTTGGTGATGACACCGTCGGAAGCCTTCGTGTTCGAGCCACGGCCAGCATTTGTCCCATTCGGTACGGCTGAGAATACGGCCGCGGTAGGAGCCAACCCGTTCGGGACGGTGTAAAAGTCCTTCCACTGGTCTGCCATCGTGCCGCCGATAGCGCCTGACATTGCCTTGATGAGTCCCATGCCAATCCTTACTGCAGAACGTTGCGTATCCCACCGTCCGGCGGAGTCCCCACGACACTACCATTGCTGACACCGATTTTGAAGGCTGAGAATGCGCCGATTAGTCGTGATATTAACGCCATAGCAGAACGTGCTAGAGAAAGAAAGGAGTTCAATATCTAGCCCCGCTATTACCCACATGATTGCGGGCGAATAGTTGTGGCGGAAGACTTAGTCGCCGGTGATCTTCCTGCGCACAGCCGGCCCCGCGATATCTTCGATCTGCGCGGAGGAGCCGACCACCACGAGCAGGTCTCGTGCCCGCGATAGACCCACGTAGAGCCGTTCGCGCGCTTGATCGCGGCCGGGTTTCTCGTTGAGCGCCAACACCGCGACGGGTCGTTCGAGTCCTTTGAAGCCGTTCACGTGACCGAAGAAGATGTCGTCGCCGTCCCAGAACGAGTCCCAGTAGGCGTCGTGTTCTTCTTGGGTTTGGCCCGCGATCGCGTCGTCGTGCACGGGGTGGCGCCGGCCGGTGGTGAGCAGGGCGATGTCGGCAGGTTGCCAGCCTTCCTCGAGGAGCCCGTCGATCAGGTCGTCTGCGACTTCTCGGGCGGTGTCGTGGGTGGCCTCCACGAACCGGACGTCTTCACCGTCAAAGGCCGCGGCCCGCAGGCCGTCTTCGCCGAGGGTGTTGAACGTTTGCGAGATTTGCCGAGTGTTGCGGATGTTCTGTTTCAGGTGGATCGGCACGAGGCCTTCGGGCGCTTGGCTTTCGCGATCGAACACGCGTTGGCCCGCATCCGAGAACACGTGTAGGTGACTGTCTTCGTGGGACAGGACTGCGAGGGCGGTCGGCCACCATTCGGGTGCGAAGTCTTGGGCTTCGTCGATGATCAGCGCGTCGTAGCGTGACGTTTCTGGCTGGTGGGCGGCCGCGTCGGCGATCGCTCTGGGCAGGTCGCGGATCCAGTAGTCGCGGTCTTCGTTCGGGCTGTCCACGTGGACGCCCCACTGTTCGCCGAGCGTGTGGAACGTGCCCACGAAGTCGGGTCGGTCTTTGTGCCCGAACCCGGCGACGCGCCGTTTCATCCATTCGGCGAGGCCCCGCGAATAGCACACGACGGCCACCCGCAGCCCTTGCCG
>JAAZCT010000131.1 GCA_012513165.1 Actinomycetales bacterium | reverse complement strand
GGTGAGTTCGCGGCGCACCTTGGCCGGAACTCCCGCCACTAGCGAGCGGGGCGGAATGATCATGCCGGCCGTGACCAATGCGCCTGCTGCAACTAGCGATTCGGAACCAACAACGGCACCGTTCATCACGACGGCCCCCATGCCGATCAGGCAGTGGTCTTCGATCGTGGCTCCGTGCACCACTGCGTTGTGGCCCACCGAAACGCCCTCACCGAGCGTGACCGGGCTGCCAATGTCGACGTGCATCGAGCAGTTGTCTTGAACATTGCTGTTTTTGCCGATCGTGATGGGTTCATTGTCGGCACGCAGCACGGCGCCGTACCAAATACTCGCACCCTCAGCGAGAACCACGTTGCCAACGACCGTGGCGTTCTCGGCGACGAAAGCCGAATCGGCTACTCGAGGTTTCTTATCTCCCAAACGCAAAAACATGACTTCACCGTAACGCGATCAGATCAGCGCGGCGACAGCCACCACGAGAATTAGGCCGATCAAGAGCCCTGGAATGAGCATCCGGCGGTATTTGGGATTCATGTGAACTCCTCACTTTCACTTCACAGGCTATCGTGGACGTGTGAGTTCTGATCGACCGTCGCGGGTCCCTGAGTTCGGGCGCCCTGCCCCCCACATGTTTGCCATCGGCAAGACGACCCATCACGTCGCTGACGTGCAACCTCTCGACGTCGGCGGCGTGCGCACGATGCTGGTCGGGACGATCGCTTGGGGCATTGCCGTCGTCGTCATGTTGCCGTTTTGGGCGACCTTGCGGGACTCGGGACGCAGTTGGTGGATGTGGACCGCGATGGCGGGATTCGGAATAGGCCTACTCGGGCTCGAATACTGTCGCACGCGAGCTTCTCACGGCGCCGATTCAACTGAATCGAACTCGTCGCCCGCAGCAAAGCCAAAGAAACTCCGTGGGAGTTCACCGAAGAACACCGCGTCCAATCGACTGATGGAGGCAGCACAGACCGACCCAACAAACACGGGCCTGCTGGCGCCGGGCAAGGAATCGCTAGGCCGCAAACACCACCTGGCTGAGCAAAGCGCCTCCGAAGCCACCGAACAGTCCGCCACCGAACCGAAACCCGTGGCCGAATCGGCAACTCAGCCGGATGTTTCTGCTGCCCGCCCTGTTGGGCGACGCCGCAAGCCTGAATAGCTACGTTCCTCGACCTACTCGGCGAGCGTCGGAAGAAAGTGGAGCGCTTTTAGGCCTGAAATAGTTCGTCGACCGAGATCGTGTCGAAGACGGCTTCCGGCACAATTTTCGCTGATTCCGTGCGCTTCGGCCGAGTGCCTGAATGTGCCCCGCAACCGTGATTGAGCGACACCACCATGCCGTCGGCCGGAGCCGTGCGATTTGCGCAGACGCCGAATCGATCCGAAAGGTCACCGGCGAGGGACACCAAGAATCCGCAGCCGCCGCACTTCTGATTGGCTTGCTTCGCAAAGGGCGATTCTGGGCCGTGTGCGCCGTCGTACCAACGATCTGCCGCATCTTCGCGACCTTCAAAGGAAAGAACCCACTCGCGGCCCAAACCGATGTCACGGGCGAAGTGCCGATCGACAACGCCGGTTCCGTCGCCGTCACCGGCAGACCAAGCTGGAACGAGACGGATATCGTCTGCGTCTGGAGGAAGCACATCGCCCGGACCTAGATCCTCGGGACGCACGCGTTCGCGGTAAGGGGTCCAAGCGGGCGCCAAGACGGCTTCTTCGCCAGGCAGCAACACTATGTCGTTGACTGTGAACGTGCCCTCGAAACTGGATACGCTGACCGACCAGCTCCAGCCCCGGTAACCCGCGAGCGTGCACTCGAACACTTCAGAAAGCAAACCGTTGCCTTCGTCAATGCTGGTGCTGTGCTTGCCGAACTCGGCTGCGTCGATGGTTTCGACGAGTGCCGCCTGGGCGATCTGGACGCTAGTGAACATATCTTGATTCTCGCTCATGAGGCCGCCTCTCGTGCCCTTGGGTTGCTGACGAACCGTCAGGCTTCGAGGTCCGCTGCAACCTTGCGCAATAACTGAGCGACCGGCTTGGCGGTGCGAGCATCAGGGTGACGACCTTTGCGGTATCCCTCGCCGATGCCTTCAAGCAGTTTCAGGAGGTCTTCGATGATGACGACCATGTCTTCGGGGTCTGCCCTGCGAGCGGCGGCTTGACGCGCCGAAAGCGATTGCGCTGGCTCCAGCACGATCACTTGAAGTGCTTGGTCTCCGCGACGGCCAGAAACGATGCCGAACTCAACGCGTGCGCCTGGTTTCAGGCTCGTCACGCCTTGAGGCAGCGCGTCAGCGTGCACGTAGACGTCATCGCCGTCTTCGCGGCTGAGAAATCCGAAGCCTTTGTCAGCGTCAAACCATTTCACCTTGCCGGTAGGCATGTGGGCATCCTTTGTTTGCAGGGGTGTATCTCACCCATCTTATGCGTCCGAACCAATCTGAGGTTCCGAGTCTCGGAAACTAGCTAATCGGGACGATCAAGCGCTTGGTTCTCGCGGTACCGAATTCGCTTCGGTGTCAGCTGGCGATGTAGAACTTCGTGGTTTTGGCTCTCCGCCAGCATCTTCACGGTCGAAGCTGACTTCGATGGTTTGGAAGCCTTTGTAGCGCTGTGAGCGTGCGTACTGACGATATGCGCGGCGATCCCCCTCGGTGAGGCTCACCCGGTCGCTGAAGGGCGTCAACAGCGCCCGTGGGTAGAGCTTCCTGCGGCCAACCACATTGACCTGCAAGCCGAGGACGATCACTGCGGCGAAGGCATACAGGAACACGATCAAGCCAAGCACTAGCGCGAAAGCCCGGTTCATGGTGCTCACGCGAATGACCACCATGTCGACGAACACGTTGCCCACCATCTGAAGCAAGATCCACCCGAGAGCACACACCACCGCCCCTGGCAGCACGTCGAGCCAGCGAGCACGGCGGAGACTCACGAATTTGAATACCGCCGCAAAAATTCCCACCGACATGGCAAAGCCGAGAATGCGCACGATGCGGCTGACGTTGGTACCTGAAGCGGCGCTTCCAAATAGGTGCGTGTTGTCCACCAGCACTTGAACCACCGCGATGAGGAGGATTCCACCGCCGGCCATGCCCAGCAACACGAGGCTTCGAAGCCGGATGATGATCGGGTTGGGGCGGCTATTGCGTGGAACGGCCCACGCCACGTTCGAGGCGTTCTGCGTGGACTGTCCCACGCCTAGACATCCGTAGGCTGCCGCGAGTGAACCGACCAAAATCGCCGAGGCGCTGCCCTTGATTCCTTCGGCACGCCCTAACTGGTCGCCCACGATGGGGAACTGCGCTAATGCGGTATCGAGGAGGCGCTCCTGGAGTTCAGGGTTGCCTTGCAGCACGAACCCCAGAATTGATGAGCCAATCAACAACAATGGAAACACGGCAATGAAAGAGTAATAGGAGATGATGGCACCTAAATAG
>JAAZCT010000130.1 GCA_012513165.1 Actinomycetales bacterium | reverse complement strand
CATCTGACGTGTCCTTTGCTTTACCTGGAACCTGGTACCGGATACCGGTACAAAACGAAAAGGCATCGCTATCGGCGATTCGCTCGTTCGCAGATGACCACATTGGGAAGGGGGACGAACTCGCCACCTTGCGGCGCGAAATGCGAACTCAACTCGCGACGGCTGCGAGCGAAGCGCGGTTGGTCGGCGGGCAACATATGTTTATCGCAACAGATCTTGTGCCCGGCACACCCGCGGGGATAACCCTCACGACATACATTCCTAACATCCCCAGACCTCTTTCTGCCTCGATTAGTATTCAGCTGGCTGCCGAGTCCATCGCTTCTCAACTGCAAAATCCTGCCGGGACGAGCGATATTGATACGTGGGACGGCGAACGAGTCTCGGTCGTACGCGAGCAACGCTCGGTATTCCATACGAATCAGGATGGCGAACAAGCAGAGTCCTTACGCGTTGACTATTGGCTACTGCGAGAGGTTGACCCTGATCCCTTGCTGTTGTCGTTCTCCGCGCCGGTTTACGTCGATGACATGCGTGACGCGTTAGCGGAACTGTTGGACGCGATTGTTTCGACATGCGACTGGCAAGAAATTGAACTCTCGGATGAGTCGCATTAAACCGTCGGCGCGCCGTAACCCGTGACGTTGAGATCCGTTTCGTCACGTGCCACGCAGTTCCGGCTGGGTTAAGGTGTGACTGTGGCGTCGAGACGAGGACTCAAAACGGTTGTGTGGGTGCTCGGTTTGTTGCTCGGGGTGCCAGCGCTCCTATTAGGCGTGCTCGTGTTGAGTCCTCACTTCATGGGTGGCTCTGCTGACGTCGAAGAAATCGCGGACCGGATAGAGCTGCCAGCAACGTGGGTTTTGGAGAACGAGCAGGTCACGCCTCGCATGTTGGGTTGTTGGGACGGAAACGCTTGCCCGAGTGTGAACCGGCTGTGGGAAAGCGAAACCCCTCTTTCCGCGGAAGAGTTTCTTGCGCTCGTCGAGGCCATTGGGGGCGATCCACGGAATGTCGAGTCGCCCGATTTGTGTGGCACCCAGGTTCAAGGTTGCAGCACTGACTTTCGCTTGGATCACTGGGGAGAAGTGTTTTGGGTGTATCTGAGCACGGGTGCTCCCAACGACGTCGCATGGGAAACGGACGCCGCCGACTATGACGGCAAATACACCTTGGGCCTGATTGTTCAGATCGCCTAGCGATCTTGATATTCGCGCGCTTGCGCGAGAGGCGAGGCTCGACCCCGTAGACTAGAACGTTCCCTGAAACTGCTGCCAAGGAGTGCGTGCGCGAATGGATCTCGAAGCTCGAGAAATCGAACTCGAACAGGCATACGTTGACACCGTCTACGAAAACCTCGACGCAGCGAGTAAATCGGCGCAATCGCTTGTGGCCGAGGGCTTGGCGATGGGCCACATCGGTCACGAAGGTGGCCTAGTCGAACGCGACGCCATGATCTACCAAGCGACCCGCCGGATGAGCGCCCTGGATGCCGCCCACGACGGACTCGTGTTCGGGCGGCTCGATCTGCGCAGCGGTGAACCGCGCTATATCGGCCGGATCGGTGTGCGCACTCCGGAACGAGACATCCTGCTGATCGACTGGCGCGCCCCGGCTGCAGCACTGTTCTATCAAGCCACCGCACAAGACCCCGCGGGAGTTATCCGCCGGCGCGTGCTGCGCAACCACCTCGACAAGATCATCGGGGTCGAAGACGACCTGCTCGACGCTGAGGCCGCCGACGAATCCCTCGTCATCATCGGCGAAGGCGCACTCATGGCCAGTCTCAGCCGTGCGCGCGACGCCCGGATGCACTCGGTCGTGGCCACCATCCAAAAGGAACAAGACGACGCGATCCGTGCACCCGTCCGTGGCGCCGCGATCATCACGGGTGGCCCGGGCACCGGGAAAACCGTGGTCGCGCTGCACCGCGCCGCGTTCCTGCTCTATTCGGATCGCCGTCGCTTCGAACAAGGCGGAGTTTTCGTGGTTGGCCCCTCGGGCGTGTTCATGGACTACAT
>JAAZCT010000129.1 GCA_012513165.1 Actinomycetales bacterium | reverse complement strand
GTTCAGCGGAGTCACCACTGATGGGCTAGATTCAGCCAACTCGAGGCAACGCTCTTCGTTCGCGGTGATGCCATCGATGCAGCGGTCAGCCAGCAATACGGACGAGTTGGCCAGCAGGCGGATCGATTCGAGCACATTGCGGCCAATCACGGGCAGCATGACGTTCAACTCAAACGACCCAGTAGTGCCTGCATACGCGATCGTCGCGTCGTTGCCAATCACTTGGGCGCACACCATGAGCGTCGCTTCTGGCAACACTGGATTTACCTTGCCCGGCATGATGCTGGAGCCGGGCTGCAAATCGGGCAGGTTGATCTCGCCAAGGCCGGTGCGCGGGCCAGACCCCATCCACCTCAGATCGTTGCAAATCTTCACCAAACTCACCGCGATCGTGCGCAGCGCGCCACTGAACTCCACCAGCCCGTCGCGCGCACCTTGCGCCTCGAAGTGGTCGGCGGCCGCCGTGATCGGCAGGCCCGTCTCTTCGGCCAGTATCGCGATCACGCGCTGCGGGAATCCGGCCGGCGTGTTGATACCCGTGCCTACGGCTGTCCCGCCTAACGGGACCTCAGCGGCGGCCGGCAGCGCCCGGTTGACTCGCTCGATGCCCTTGCGGATTTGCGCCGCATAGCCAGCGAACTCTTGGCCGAGCGTGACGGGTGTGGCATCCATCAAGTGCGTGCGCCCTGACTTCACGACGTGCGCGAAGTCGGCGGCTTTCGCTTCGAGACTGGCCGCCAAACGCTCCAGTGCCGGCAGCAGCAAGTGCAAGGCAGTCTCGGTGGTGGCCACATGGATCGAGGTGGGGAACACGTCGTTGCTCGACTGGGAGGCGTTCACGTGATCGTTCGGATGCACGTCGAAGCCCGCATCGCGAGTGGCGATCGTGGCTATCACTTCGTTCGCGTTCATGTTGCTGGACGTGCCCGAGCCAGTCTGAAACACGTCGATCGGGAACTCGCGATCGTGCGCGCCAGCAGCCACGTGGCCCGCCGCCGCAACGATCGCGGCAGCCATCGCCGGCTCGAGGATCCCCAGTTCAGCGTTTGCTTTCGCGCACGCGGCTTTGATCTGAGCCAGCGCACGAATCTGCGCCGACTCGATCGGCGTGCCAGAGATCGGAAAGTTCTGGACCGCGCGTTGCGTTTGGGCGCGCCATAACGCGTTCGCGGGCACTTTCACTTCGCCCATCGTGTCGTGTTCGATACGCCACTGCTGTGAATCGCTCATATCTGCACGATACTCCCGAGCGGTGAACTACTCCTTGGAGCGAACCCGCAGCACGCCCAAGGGGACGGTCACTTCGCCGCTCGGGTCGGTGAAGAAGTCGTTGCCCTTGTCGTCGACGACGATGAACGCGGGGAAATCTTCCACTTCGATCTTCCAGATCGCTTCCATCCCCAACTCGGGGTATTCGAGCACTTCTTGGCTCTTGATGCAGTCTTGGGCGAGGCGCGCGGCCGGGCCGCCGATGGAACCGAGATAGAAGCCGCCGAACTCGTCGCACGCTTCGGTCACTTGCTTCGAACGGTTGCCTTTGGCCAACATCACCATCGAGCCGCCCGCGGCCTGGAAACTCTTGACGTACGAGTCCATGCGTCCTGCCGTGGTGGGGCCGAACGAGCCGGACGCCATGCCTTCGGGGGTTTTGGCCGGTCCGGCGTAATAGACCGGATGGTTGCGCATGTAGTCGGGCATGTCTTCGCCAGCGTCCAGGCGTTCTTGGATATTCGCGTGGGCGATATCGCGCGCCACGACCAGCGGCCCGGACAAGCTCAGGCGCGTTTTGACTGGGTACTTGCTGAGTTCGGCGCGAATCTGATCCATCGGCAGGTTCAGGTCGATCTTGACCACTTCGCCGCCCGAGATGTCTTCGGCGACGCCCGCGTCTGGCATGTAATGGGCCGGATCGGTTTCAAGCTGTTCGAGGAACACGCCGTCGGGGGTGATTTTCCCGAGTGCTTGACGGTCGGCCGAACACGACACCGCGATCGCCACGGGGCACGAAGCGCCGTGACGCGGCAGTCGCACCACGCGCACGTCGTGGCAGAAATACTTGCCACCGAACTGCGCGCCGCTGCCGAACGATTGGGTCAGCTTGAACACTTCTTCTTCGAGTTCGAGGTCGCGGAACCCGTGGGCGCTCATCGACCCTTCGGTGGGGAGGTTGTCGAGGTAGTGCGCCGAGGCGTACTTGGCGGTCTTCAACGCATACTCCGCGGACGTGCCACCGATCACGATCGCAAGGTGGTACGGCGGGCACGCGGCGGTGCCGAGGCTGCGGATCTTTTCGTCCAAGTAGGTCAACAGACGTTTGGGGTTCAGGATCGCTTTGGTCTCTTGGAACAAGAACGACTTGTTGGCCGATCCGCCGCCCTTGGCCATGAACAAGAACTTGTATTCGGGCTTGCCCGAATCGCCGGGGGTCGAATAGATCTCGATCTGGGCCGGCAGGTTCGTGCCGGTGTTCTTCTCTTCGAACACCGTCAGCGGAGCCAGTTGGCTGTAACGAAGGTTGAGTTTCGTGTACGCGTCGTAGACGCCACGGCTGATGTGTTCGGCGTCGTCGGTGCCGGTCAGCACGCCTTCAGACTTCTTGCCCATCACGATCGCGGTGCCCGTGTCTTGGCACATCGGCAGCACGCCGCCGGCCGAAATGTTGACGTTCTTCAACAAATCAAGCGCCACGAACCGGTCGTTGCCAGACGATTCGGGGTCGTCGATGATCTTGCGCAACTGGGCGAGGTGCGCGGGGCGTAGATAGTGGCTGATGTCGTGCATCGCTTCGGCGGTAAGCCGCTGCAGCGCTTCGGGTTCCACGTTCAAGAACGTGCGATCGCCGACCTGGGTCGTGGAGACGCCCTCGGTGGTGATGAGGCGATAGGGGGTGTCGTCGGGGCCGATGGGGAGGAGATCGGAGTACCGGAATTCTGCTTCAGTCACCGTTCGAGACTACTCGAATCGAGGTCTAGGTCGGCGCTGAGGACCGGCTTACTTGTGGGGTCTGCGTGTGAGGTCAGGGTGCTGGCTCGTGAACTGGCCCGCGCGGCGAATCAGTCCGCGGCGCGCAGCGTGTTGTTGACGATCGTGTCGATCAGGATCCGATCCAACTGCACCGGCAGATCGTGACCCATCCCGGCGATCTGCAAATACGTGGAGTCGGGGATCGCTTCAGCCGTGGCTCTGCCGCCCGATTTGTGAACGAGCGGATCGACCGAGCCGTGAATTACGGCCGTCGGTGCGACCACCGCGTGCAGCGCTTCGGTGCGGTCTTCTTGACTCAGCACTGCCAACAGGTGGCGCATCACGCCGCTGGCGATCCGGCCTCGATCATAGGTTTCCATCGCACGCCGCCGCGACACGTTCACATCGCCGGGGAACGCGGGTGAACCGATCAACCGCTCGAGGTTCAACGCGAGTTCCACATAGTCGGCGCGCGTGGTCCCGGACCTGGCCAGCATCGCCTTGACCACGCCAGGCTTCGGCCAGCCGACCCGAACTTTGCCGGTGGTGGACGAGATAGACGTCATCGAAGCGACGCGCTCGGGGCGCGAGATCGCCATCGTCTGGGCGATCATTCCGCCCATCGAGATCCCCACGATGTGGGCGGTGTCGAGGCCGAGGTGATCGAGCAGACCCACGACATCGTCGGCCATATCTTGCAGCGTGTAGGGCGGGGTGCCGCGTTTCGCGGTCGCCTTGTACATGTCGCTTCGGGTGACCCGGTGGTGCCGCAGCTTGGTGGATCGGCCGGTGTCGCGGTTGTCGAACCGGGTCACGAAGAACCCGCGCGCAGCCAGATCGGTGCAGAACTTCTCGGACCCCCAGCCCATCGGTCCGCCCAACCCCATCACCAGCACGATCGGCGGGTTGGCCGAGTCTCCGAAGGTTTGGTAGCAGAGGTCGAGGCCGCTCGGCAGATGCGCGAACAGCTCTTCCGAGACTGCTATCTGGGGTGTGGTGGGTTCCGAAACGTGCATGGTTGCTCCTAGCTGAGCCCGGAGAAGGCCCGCAGTTTCTCGGTGCGGTGTTCGCTGCGGATCGTGCGAATCGTGCCCGAGCGCGAACGCATCACGACAGATTCGGTGGTGGCGCGGCCCGCGTTGTGGCGCACGCCTTGAACAAGGTTGCCGTCAGTGATGCCGGTGGCAACGAAGAAGCAGTCGTCGGACGTGACGAGATCGTCGGTGGTGAGGATCTGGTCGAGGTCGAGGCCCGCGTCGATCGCGCGCTGACGCTCCGCGTCGTCGACGGGAGCGAGCTTGCCTTGGATCACGCCACCCAAACACTTCATGGCCACAGCAGTGATGATGCCTTCAGGCGTGCCGCCCCGGCCTACCAGCAGGTCGATGCCCGAGCCCGGGCGAGCCGCCACGATGCCGCCAGCGATATCGCCGTCGGTGATCAACTGGATGCGTGCGCCGGCGGAACGAATGTCTTCGATCAGCTGATCGTGACGCGGACGATCCAGCACGCACACGGTGACGTCTGCCGAAGCGATGCCTTTCGCGCGAGCAATGATGTCGATGTTTTCCGCGATCGGCAACCGGATGTCTACCTTGTCTGCGGCTTCCGGTCCAGCGATGAGTTTGTCCATATAGAACACGGCCGACGGGTCGTACATCGAACCGCGGGGCGCAACGGCCATCACCGAGATCGCGTTGGGCAGGCCCTTCGCCGTGAGGGTGGTTCCGTCGATCGGATCAACTGCCACATCGCATTCGGGGCCGGTGCCGTCGCCGACCTGTTCGCCGTTGTACAGCATCGGGGCTTCGTCTTTTTCACCTTCGCCGATGACGACCACGCCATTCATGGTGACGGTGTTGATCATCTTGCGCATGCCGTCCACGGCTACGCCGTCTGCGCCGTTCTTGTCTCCGCGTCCGACCCAGCGGGACGCCGCAATGGCTCCGGCTTCGGTCACTCGGACGAGTTCGAGGGCGAGGTTGCGATCTGGTGCCTCAGCAGCAGGCTTAAATGTGTCCACCTGCGTATTCTATCGAGACGAGTGTTTAGTCTTGGCGGGTAACGCCATCTTGTTACCAGTGAGGATCACAATCGTATGAGTTCGAATTCGCGGGGGAACCCGTCGATGGGTGACATTATTCGCACCACCGTGGTGTTGGGTGTTGCGGTTCTGGGGATTTTCCTGATCGGAAAGTTCTTCTTCACGAGCGAGCCAGAGCACCCCACCTCCGGGGTCGACTACCTGCTCGCTGCGTCGGGCGTAGAACCTATGGCCGATTTCGATCCGCTCGTACCACCGAGCCTCGACGACGGCTGGCGTTCGACGGTGGCCAGGTTCGACGCGAACCGCTGGCGACTCGTGGTGACCACCGCCGACCAAGACTTCGTGTCCACCGAACAGTCGCGCGCCTCCGTACGTGAAATCTTGACCACGTCCGGTGTCGAACTCAAGAGCGGCAAGACCGCCAAACTCGCGGGTGAAACCTGGAGCGTCGGCGAGGACGGCTCGGGCCACACGGCTTATCTGCGCGAAGCCGACGGGTTCGTGTAGCTCGTGATCGGCAGCGCACCGAAACAGACGATTGACGACTACGTCGCGTCGTTCGTGCCGTTCTCGACGCTCGACTGATTCCCGCTCGCGGCAGCGAGCCGTTCACGCGCGCCATCGAGCCACTGCTGGCAGATCGCAGCCAACGCTTCACCGCGCTCCCACAGAGTGAGCGACTCTTCGAGCGAACCGCCGCCGGTCTCGAGCTGCTGCACGATCGTGATGAGTTCTTCGCGGGCAGCCTCATAGCTGATGTCGGGGGTTGCGGCGTTTTCAGAAGCGGTGCTCATGCGGTTTCCTCTTCGGTTGTGGGGCTGAGTGTGGTGACGGTGGCGCCGATGCGTCCGGCCGCGACGCGAACCGAAATGTCGTCTCCGGTGTCGAGTGCGTTCGGGTCAGTGACGTGCGAGCCGTTCGGCCCCTGAACGATCGCATAACCGCGTTCGAGGGTAGCCAACGGCGAAAGCGAACGAATCCGCGCCAACTGGTGCGACACCTCATCGGTGGCGCGCTGCAGCCGGTGACCAAACGCGGTGCGGCTGCGTCCAATGATCGCGTCGACGTCTTGCTGGCGGATATCGATGATCGTGGTCGGTTGCGTGAACACGGGCCGACTGCGCAACTGTCCGATCACGTGGGCCTCGTTCGCGACCCGCGCCTGCAGCGCGCTGCGCGCCCGGCCGATCGCTTGGGCGATGCCCTCGCGTTCGGCAGCTTCATCTGGCACCACTCGTTTCGCTGCATCGGTGGGCGTCGACGCGCGCAGATCGGCCACAAAGTCGAGGATCGGCACATCCGGTTCGTGCCCGATCGCACTGATCACGGGCGTCTGACACGCGAACACGGCCCGCACCAGGCCTTCGTCGCTGAACGGTAACAAATCTTCCAGCGAGCCACCGCCACGCGCAACGATGATCACGTCGATCGTAGGGTCCGCATCGAACCGCTGCACCACGGAAATCACTTCTCCGGCCGACTTCGGGCCCTGCATCACGGCGTGCGTGACGGTGAGGGGGGCTGCGGCCCAGCGGTTGGTGATGTTCTCGATGACGTCTCGTTCGGCGGCCGAGCCGCGACCCGTGACCAGGCCAATCCCGCGCGGTAACACGGGGATCGGTTTCTTATGGTGCGCCTCGAACAGGCCTTCGGCGGCCAACAGTTGTTTGCGTGTCTCCAACTCGGCGAACAGCGCGCCCTGGCCGGCGGGCTTGATCTGAGTGACCTTCAACGACAGGCGACCGTTCGGCACATAAAAATCTGGTTTCGCTTCCACCACCACGCGCATGCCGTCGGTGATCGGGGTGGGGGAGGACTCGAACACTCCGCGAAACGCGATCGCCGAAGTGCTGGCCTTCTCCGTGAGATCGCGCAGCGTGAAGTAATACATGCTGCCGCTTTGCTTCGGCTGCACCACTTCGGCTTCGATCCACACCGAACCCAAGGCCCCGATATAGCCGCTGAGCAACGCGGAGATCGTGTGCAGGGGCGCAGGACTCTGCTCGCTGGTTTCTAGGGCCATGAGTTCACTCTAGGGCGCGAGACTGACAAGTTCGGCGAGCTGCACAGATTCTCTCGGCCCGAGCGCCACCGATTCGCGATTCTTCACCGCTGGCGTTCACAGGTAGAGTGGAGGCATGTCTTCTAGCACTATTGATCTCGGCATGCCGGTTTCCGACGGCCAGGTTTTGCTCGCAGCCCCTCGCGGCTATTGCGCTGGCGTCGACCGCGCGGTGATCACTGTCGAGAAGGCGCTCGATCTGTATGGCCCTCCGGTCTATGTGCGCAAAGAGATCGTGCACCACAAGCACGTCGTGAACGATCTGGCCGATCGCGGCGCGATCTTCGTGGAAGAACTCGACGAGGTTCCGGCCGGTTCCACCGTCGTGTTCTCGGCACACGGCGTCTCGCCTGCGGTTCACAGCGAAGCGGCCGAACGCGATCTGAAAACGATCGACGCCACCTGCCCGCTCGTGACGAAAGTGCACCACGAGGCACGTCGCTTTGCGGCTGATGATTACCAGATCTTGTTGATCGGGCACGCGGGTCACGAGGAAGTCGAAGGCACCGCAGGTGAGGCTCCGGGGCACATCACGCTGGTGGAGCATCCCGAAGACGTCGACGATCTAGAGTTCCCTGAAGGCACGCGTCTTTCGTGGCTGTCTCAGACCACGTTGTCGGTGGACGAAACCATGGAGACGGTGCGCCGCCTGCGTGAGAAGTTCCCCCACATCGAAGACCCTCCGAGCGCCGACATTTGTTACGCCACTCAAAACCGTCAGGTCGCGGTCAAAGAGATCGCCAAGAACGCTGATCTGGTGATCGTGGTGGGGTCGGCGAACTCGTCCAACTCGGTGCGTCTGGTGGAGGTGGCGCTCGAAGCGGGCGCAAAGGCCTCGTACCGCATCGACGACGTGACCGAACTGAAGCCCGAATGGCTCGAGGGCGTCACCACGGTGGGCGTCACATCGGGTGCGTCTGTTCCAGACAACCTCGTGCAAGACGTGCTCGACATGCTCCAAGATCACGGCATCGGCGACACCCAAGCGGTGCGTACTGCGGAAGAGTCGTTGATATTCTCGCTGCCACAAGAACTGCGCCGCGATTTGAAGGCCGCCGGCAAACTCTGAGGCTTCAGCCTTGGCTGTAGAAACGCCAGCCGCGAGGGTTTTGCGCGCTCCAGATCCGGAGCAACACCGCGGTGATCGCGAGGCCTTGGCCTAGAAGCAGCACTCCGCCGAGTTGCGCGGTGGCCGACACTGCATGTTTCATGGCGCCAGCAGATTCGGGCAAATCTGGGACGACGAGCGCTTCGGGCGCCAACCAAGCGATCACGCTGAGCGCAGCCACCAGCAACACGGGCGGCATCAACACGAGCGTGTAAAGCCCGCGCGCCTGAACGGCGAGAGGCGCTGTGGCGACTATCAGCAGGTAACCGACGGTGAACGGCAAACCGATCGTGCCGTCGATCAGATCGAGTGCCGTGATGATCCCCAAAACCACCACGGACGACAAGATCGCGCCACGCGGAGTGAGGTCGTGGCGGGCAAGATGCGAGGGAACGCGCGCGATGGCAC
>JAAZCT010000014.1 GCA_012513165.1 Actinomycetales bacterium | reverse complement strand
CTCCCACACGAAAGAGCTGACACCGATTGCACCTGCCAATGAAGAAATTCCCAAACCGGTTTCTACCACGTAAAGTCTGCGGCCGATCTCACGAAAACTGAAAGGTTGCACAAGGTAACTGATTCCGGCAATCAGCAAGGCCCAGGTCACTACTGGATAGCCCCAGTGAACCTGATCGAGAGAAAATAACCCTTCGTACACCGCAGCGCTGACGTTGATAGAGACCATCGCTAGTACGACGAAAGCCAGCGCTTCGCTCGTGGCCGGGAGCGTCCGCTTGAGCGCAAACCAGAGACCCGCACCAAAAGCGAACGTAATCGCAAGCAAGATTGCTGCGCGACCCGCGATGCCCAGAGAACCCCACGTAAGAGAAACGAAAATGGTGGCAGCGACGACGAGCGAGAGTGCGCCTAGGCCCAAGAGAACGGAGCCAGGGGTGAAATTCATGCGTGGGCGCGCGGGCTGCACTTGCGCGGCGGGCACGGGTGGAGGTCCGGATGTAACAGGTGCCTGAGCGGGTTCGTCAGCGGTGCCGAGAGTGGCGGCCGTTGCCGGCGACGGCGCCGGCGCCATGACACTCGAACGCGCCTGATCGATCACGGCATCCGCGCGAATGAACAGGTTCCATAACTCTTGGGCCGCGGGCGAGGAAAGGTCGAAACCGCAGGTCGCGCATCGTGTGACTCCCCCGATCGGGCCCCGGCACTGTGGACAACAGTTGGGATCCGCGTACTTCATGATTCTCAACTCCGGACTTCCGTGGATTTTTCGAGCATTGCTACACATTCAACATGATGGGTCATGGGGAAAAGCGCAAACGCACGAAGTTTGGCGAGTTTGTATCCGTGGCTTCGATACAGCGTCACATCTCGTGCGAACGAAGCCGGATCACAAGCAACATGGACAACTCGCAACGCGTCTCGTGCAGCTATCTCGGCAATGGCCGGCTTTGCACCGGCACGTGGCGGATCAACCACGATGAGATCCGCGGATTTAGGCAGTGCCGCACGTTTAAGAACATTCTCGACGCTCCCTTGGTGCAAGGTCACGTGGCTGAACTGAGCGAGATTCCTTCGGGCAAATTCATGCGCTACCCGACTACCTTCAACTCCATGAACCGAGCCGGTGGGTCCAACTCGTTCAGCGAGAAATTTCGTGAATAGACCCACGCCGGCGTAAAGGTCAAACGCGACTTCGCCTGCCTGCGGCTGAGCGAAACTCAAGACAGCCTCAACCAATGTTTCCGCCGCTTGCGGATGGACTTGCCAGAAGCCCGTGGGCGATACTTCGAATTCACGTCCTTCGACCGACTCGATTGCGATGTCAGCGCCGGAAATCGAATTTCCCCGCCGGTCGACTACTCCGTCAACCGAATCTGAGAGACCGGGTGGGAGCGGTGATTCGGTAGCCACAAAGCGCTGGCCAGTGGATGTCGTAACGGCTCGAACTTTGTCGCCCGACCAAGTGCCTGTCAGCGCAGGCAGGTCACGATGGGCAATCACGCAGTCCGGGTTTTCGATCACGTCATGACTGCGATGTTGTTTGAGGCCCAATCCCCCGTGCGGACCGACGGCCCAATCCATTCGGGTGCGCCAATGCGTGAAATCACCAATAGGTTCAACCACGACATCCCAGTGCTCGTGCGCGATCCGCGAAAGTTGCTCAGTCACCACACTGCCGAGCAACCGAAGTTGCCCTTCCTGACTTACATGTTGAAAGTCGCAGCCGCCACATTGCGCTGCCACAGGACAGAGTGGCGCAACACGGTCAGCCGATGCTTCCAGCACCTCTATGGCGTCGGCGCGAAGGAACGATTTTGTTCGGTCCGTGACACGAACGCGGACACGTTCGCCTGGCAGAGCGTGCCGCACAAACAACACTTGTCCCTCATATCGAGCGATCATGTGGCCGCCGTGAGCAACGGCCGTTACGTCGACGACTAACTCCTCAGGCACGCTCTGGGGTGCCTCACTATGAGATCCCATTAACGAGGATCGCCGTTCGGAGTTGTTGAATTCCGGGAAAGCAACCATCCCATGCCCAAGAGGCTCGCGATTTGCAACGGCCAGCCCAGTACGATTTTCGAGGTAGCAAGCAAGGCGATTTCGTCTGCAGCCCACAAGGGGTACTGGACCGCAACCCGCAATACACACGGAAGAATTAAGAACCACGTCAAACGAGAACACAACCTGCGCATCGCCGGGTCTTGACGCCAACTCGTCAAATCCCCCACGAGTCCTCCGACCAAGAAGCCCATCAGCGGCCATCCGTTCAGGATGGTTGCGGTCAGTACTAGCGCATAGGCACTGTTGTAAAGAATCCCCGGGAGGAATACATCGCGGGCCTCGCCTGAACGGGACGCAAACAATGCCGCTAGCCCGATGCCGAACATCGCGTTGACCACATACTGAAGCTGCGATCGCTTCAGGAGACGAACGACCAACATCACAACGGTAATTCCCGCCGCGACGATGAGACCTTCGCGCAGTTGCCCCGTGGTGAGATACCAAACCGTGAAGACCAAGGTCGGAACTGCCGTTTCGACCACACCTCGTACGCCACCGAACGCCTCAGCCAACTGCTTACGAACAAGCGCTTCCACCGATTGAGCGTCAACCACGCCTTCGCTGGGTGATACGTCCGACTGGTCGTGATTCACGATGACGGGTCCTGCATCTCACCAGGAATCTGAATCGGGAGTTCTTCGCCCAACATGCGCGCCTCTGAACCGCGGACAATCACGAGATCTCGTATCACGTTAATGAGGGCGGTGTGCGCATCAGGAGCCACCGCTGAAGGACCAATCAGCGTTGCGCGCAGCAACCATCGCTTGCCCTGCACACCCATAAAACATGCTGGTTGGATCACCGCATTGCCGTCGGCGTCCTGTCCTGGAAACTCGGTGCTTACCTCGGGGCCAAATATGCCTGAACGCTCCACGGGAGTTGCACCGCGGGCACTCACTTCAGAAACCACCTCGGGAACAAGTTGAGCCCAATCGTCCCCATGTTTGCTAGCAGCCGCAACTCGTAGTTCAACCGCAGAATTGCCCAAACTAACGAGTACTGCAAGATTCGTAGAGTCGTTTGAAGCGACTTGAATTTCCATACCCGAAATGGGGCGAACCAGTATCGAACCAAAATCCAAGAAGGCTGCAGTTGACTCTACGGACCGTTCGCTTCGATCCCACGGGCCTTGTGCGCGGATGCCAGTTGGACTAGGCAATGGGGGCTCTTCAGTTTGCCCGAGATTCTTATTCTTTGAACCAAACATAGTCTTTATACCTAGCCTTGACGTGGAAAAGTTTCAATGGACTGATGGCCGCCGGATGACCCGTAACCGTCGGCACCGCGTTCGCTCTCGGGCAGCGTCGAAACGATCTGGAACTCGACAGTTTCGTAGCGTTGAACCACCAGTTGTGCGATGCGGTCACCACGACGAATCTCGATGGATTCCTTGGGATCGAGATTGATTAAGAGCACTTTGATCTCGCCCCGATAGCCCGCGTCGATCGTTCCCGGAGAGTTGACGATCGAGAGACCATGTCGTAGAGCAAGACCCGACCGCGGATGGATGAGCCCAACGAAGCCTTCGGGTAAAGCAACGGCAATTCCGGTTGGTACGAGCGTCCGTTCCCCGGGAGCAATCGTCACGTCTAACGACGAACGAAGATCGGCTCCTGCATCTCCTGGCTTAGCGTAGCGAGGCGGTTCAAGATCGGGGTCGAGCTGGGCAAACGGGACTGTGGTCACGCTTCGACATTACTGCCCCGTCCTGCGTAGGGATCCCTTGTGGTGCGAAAGTAAAGGCATGTCGTCTTTCACCGAACGCCGAGGAGTGTCGTTTGCGGGCATCCTCATTTCTGTTTTGATCCCCGTGACTGTGTGGTGGGTCTGTCTCTCGACAGATTCATTGGCGTTCGCGTGGATCTGTGCGGTGTTCACAGCCCTCGGTGTCTGGACGGTCTTGTTGATGCGTGCTGCACAACGGATCGAGGTGACTCCCGAAGTACTTCGAGTCGGCAGGGCTCACCTTGAAGCAGCCTGGATCGGATCAGCTGAAGCCTTCAACGGAGCAGAATGGCAGGCCTTGTTACGTGCGGGCGGCGGTCATACTGCGTGGATTGACGTACGGAGTTACCATCCGGGTGGCGTCAAGGTCGAAAATACCGACCCTAACGACCCTGTGGCGTTCTGGCTCGTTTCGAGCAGAAATTCGATAGCGTTAGCTGAAGCTCTGCAACATCTCGTGCACGTTAGCGGAAACCCTGAGGACAGGAGCCCATCAGATGGCTAAGAAGAAGACCAAAGCAACGGCCTCAACCGCCGATCCCACGCTTGACGCCCAGCCGCAAGCGGCTGCCTCCGCAGGAGTCACCAGCAGGGGTGCGTGGCGCGCGCTAGACGCCGGCGCTTCGATCTTGGCGGCAATGGCGGCTCCGGCCCTTACTCAAGTTGTGTGGCGTTCTGTCACAGGAAAGCCCGCGCCTAAGAGCGCGCGCAGTTCAGAGATCACCATGGCCGAAGCTATCTTGTGGGCAGCTTTGGCCGGGGCCTTTGCGCAGGTCATCCGAACTGTTGCGGCACGAAGTGCGGCAACCTACTGGGAGCACTCGACCGGCAGCAAGCCCCCGTCCAAGGGCAAATAGCCTAAATCGGTTCTATTTTTACACGAAAAAGCGTGGACCTGGCGAGCGGAGCTCACCAGGTCCACGCTTTCGTTTGCGAAGATCAGTAATCGCAGTCGCGACAGATCAATTTGCCCTTGGTCTCGCGTGCCAATTGACTGCGATGATGTACCAAGAAACAAGATGAACAGGTGAATTCGTCCGATTGTTTCGGAACCACCTTGACGGACAACTCCTCATGGGAGAGGTCTGCCCCTGGCAGTTCGAACGACTCTGCCGCTTCAGTTTCATCTTCATCGACCTTGCCCGAGTTCTTCTCGTGGCGACGTGCTTTGAGTTCTTCAATGCTGTCCTCTGACTGCTCGCTTTCGTTCTTGCGCGGCGCGTCGTAATCGGTAGCCATGAGTCCTCCATCTAGTACAAGTGAATCGGCCAGATTCTGTCATACCGGAAAACTCCGCGGTGAGCCGGACCTAACGATTCGTTGATCACTTCAAAATCCACAACGTCGGGCAAGGCTCAAAAAGTCCCGAGAAACATCTGTACGACTCACAAGCACCAGTCGTTCACTGGCAGGACCGTCTAAGCCTGTTACGGTCAAACCGACCTCTTCGCACATAAGAGCACCTGCCGCGAGGTCCCAAGGCTTGAGCCCTTCCTCCACATAGGCATCTAGGCGACCATCGGCCAGGGCAGCAAGGTCTAAGGCCGCGGATCCACAACGTCGAATATCTCGAACATGCGGCAAGAGTTTAGCCACTGCCTGGCCTTGCTTTTCTCTCAAATCCTGCGTGTAATTGAACCCCGTGGCCACCAACGACTCAGAAATCGTCACTCGCGGGGGCCCAAGCATCGGCTGGCGGCCTTCGGCCGTCCAACGCCAAGCTCCCTGCCCCCGAATTGCACCGAACTCTTCGCCTGTCGCCATGTTCAAGATGTATCCGAGGACTATTTCCCCTTGAACACGTGCGCCAATCGAAATCGCGTAGCCGCCGATCCCGTACATGAAATTAACCGTTCCATCAATGGGGTCTACGATCCATTCAAGTCCAGAGGTGCCGGAAACCGACTGCCCCTCCTCCCCCAAAAACGCGTCGTTCGGTCGCCACCGGAGAATCTGCGAACGCAGGCGATCTTCACAGCCTCGATCAAGTGCGGTGACAACGTCTGTGGGGCTGCTCTTCGTGGCTGCCACATCAACGCGTCCAGTTGGACGTTGTGTCCGAACCCAGTCTCCCGCGCCCAGAGCGAATTCTCTAATTTTCTCCAGCATTGCTGCATATTCCATGGCGTTTCCTTCAGGTGTCCTAGCGCGGGACCTACCCTAACAGTCTGGCCAGTACAGTTGGCTACATCATGATGAAGGCCTACCAAGAAGCACTCCGAACCCCAGGAGCACTTCGCTTTAGTCTCGCGGGACTCTTTGGCCGACTGCCTGCTTCCATGACGGGCTTGGGAATAGTGCTTCTGATCCAACACAGCACTGGGTCGTACGGTCTTGCCGGTCTCGTGGCGGCGGTCTATATTTTGACCTCCGCTGTGGCCGCACCGCTCCAAGGTCGGATCGCAGACCAGTTCGGACAACGTCGGGTACTTTTCGTGGTACCAGCGATCTATTGCCTTGGCATTGCGGGAATGGTTTGGGCTGCCGGAGAACCACTCTCGCTGACCATCATTTCGGCCATCATCGCCGGCACCGGTGCTCCCCAAACCGGCAATATGGTGCGAACTCGGTGGACCCACAATTTGAAAGACCGAAAGCTTCTCAGTACTGCTTTTGCCTGGGAAGCGATCCTCGACGAAGTCGTGTTCATCATCGGCCCCGTCCTCGTCACGTTCCTAACCCTGAACGTAGCCGCGCCTTTGGGCTTGACTGCGGCAGCAATCAGTTCGCTGTTGGGCGGCTGGGGCTTAGCACTTCAGCGAGCGACCGCTCCAACTCCGGTCAAGTCGAGCGCTCGGGGTGACGACAAACTCTCGCTCCCGCCGCTTATATCGTTGATTTTGTCGGCGATCGGCGTGGGATTTGTGTTCGGAGCGTCGGAAGTTCTGATTGTCGGATTCACTGATGAACTAGGACAGAAAGATCTCGCTGGCTGGGTACTGGCCGTCAGTTCCGTGGGCAGTCTTTTGGCCGGGTTTATTGTAGGTGCGCGTAGCGCTGCCAGTGACCCGGTGAAGCGCCTGCGGATCTTTACCATTCTGCTGGCGTGTTCACTGATCCCGTTGCCATTCGCGGCCACGACCTTTCAGATGTCCATCGGAATGTTCGTCATGGGACTGACCATCGCTCCCACCCTGATTACGGCCGTCAACCTGGTGGAACTGGTAACGCCACTTACTCGCCTGACCGAAGCGCTCACGTGGGTAACGACCGGCTTATCGGCGGGTGTGGCACTTGGCGCTGTGGTTTCTGGTCGAATTGTCGAACTCCATTCCGCATCCTTGGGCTTCGCAGCGGCAGCGCTCGCAGCGACGCTGGCCGCTCTTGTCGCTTGGTTTGCGCCCGTATCTCAAGCAATTCGAGAGCCAAAGAACCCTTGATCATTTCGGCGAGTCACCAACGTGGCGCCATTTCGGCCGATAACATCGTGAAGAAGCGATTACAACGTGGAGGCTTGGCAGTATGCGTGAACTAGCGATGGTCGGTCTAACTGACAATGGTCGCTTTCTCGTTGCCAAAGACTCCACCACAGGAGAACAGTTTCGGCTCAGTATCGACAGTCGGCTGACCACTCTGATTGACCGTGCACCCAGTGCATCACTTCGCTCCGGACAGATGGAGATTCCGATGGAGAGTTCCCTTTCACCAAGAGACATTCAAACGCGCATCCGCAGGGGTGCCAGCGTCGAGGAAGTCGCCGAATTGGCAGGCGTCTCCTTCGAGCAAGCGCACGCCTTTGCTGTGCCTGTCCTCGCTGAGCGCGAGTTCATGGTGGAGCAAGCTCGTGCAACCTCCGTTCGTCGCAAGAACGTGGGCGGTCCACCTGTGCCCTTGGCTGAACTTGTGGATGCTCAAATCGCTCAACATGGCGTGGTTCCCGAAGAAGTGTCATGGGACTCTTGGCGCCGCGAAGACCTTCTCTGGGTCATCACTGTCACCACCAATGGCACCTTGGCTAACTTTGTGTTTGATCCAAAGAGTCGCTATGTCCTCGCTGACGACGAAGCGGCTAGGAATCTGGTCGGTGACCTAGCCACCGCAGATGAACACGATATGGCGCTCGCTGACGTGGTTTCAGAAGGTGTTGCCGCGCCGGTCACTCCCGAAGCATCGGAGACACCCGGCGAAGTTCACTCGCTCAAGGAAGCCCGGGACAAACGCGCTCAGGAACAGCTCGATATTCCGAGTGACATTGAGTCCGAGCCGACCACCACATCCCGTGAAGACATCGCACTTCAAGAGAGTGTTGCCGTGCCAGAGACTCCTGCCCCACGGAAGAAGCCGACTCGTCGCAGTGTCCCCAGTTGGGACGAAATCATGTTTGGTGGAAATCGCGAGTAACGTGTCGGCCACGCTAGTTTGAGTACAACACGGGAATTCGCCGCTCGACGTCAGTAATTGAGCCGTGGAACCCTTTCATACGTAATTCGATCGCATATTGGTCGGAATGAAATACGCCAAAGTCACCAAGCGCCGCGACCACAACGTCACCGAACCTCGGTGCAACTCTCGGATCGAGTGGACCAAACCAGTCTTGAGCGTTCTCTCGGAGCCTGACCTCGGCCCGGTCCCCTAGGGCTGAAGCCCATGCCGCCGCAACCTTGATTTCTGCGCCCGCTTTTGTGTGAAGGTGCCGGAACCGTGCTTCGCCAGCAAAAACGACGACATCGTCCAGTAACTCTGGGTGGTCAACAACATCGAAACGATTCTCGATGTTGATATCGACCATCCCGTGATCGGCGGTAACGAGCAAAACTACGTCATCAGGTAACGCATCGTGAAGTTCCGAGAGATCGGCATCAATCGCTGCCAAGGCTCCACGCCATTCGTCAGAATCCACGCCGAATGCGTGACCGGCAAAGTCGAGACTCGATTCGTAGCCGAATATCAACGAGGACTCGCCTTGCTCCGACTCGTGGCACATTGTGATGAGACGATCCCACGAGCGTTCGACGGGAAGATAGGTAACTCCTCGTTGACTGCACTGAGTAAGTCCGCTGAACTCGAAATCCTCTTTGTTGAGCACGCTAACGT
>JAAZCT010000128.1 GCA_012513165.1 Actinomycetales bacterium | reverse complement strand
GATGCGAGCCCTCGGCGTGGAGTCCGCGTACGGCGTCACCGACCAGATCGACCGTGAAAAATCGATGGCCGAACCAGCGCGCTATTTGGCTGATGCGGCGGCCCGTGCAGCACGCACCTGGTCACGGCAACCGTGAATATTCGCGTCGGTGCTGGTGTGCATGATTCACCACCTTCGGCGTACTATGGGAATCGTGACGGGCACTTCGACGTTCTAGTTCGAAGAACCAACAAAATCGGTGCAAGGAGTACCCATGACTGCGACTGACCAGACCACAGCCGAAACCACCGGCGGAATCAACCTGACCGACGGCGCTGCCTCGAAGGTCAAGAGCCTGCTCGAACAAGAAGGTCGCACAGACCTTTCCTTGCGTATCGCCGTTCAACCAGGCGGATGCTCGGGCCTGCGCTACCAACTCTTCTTCGACGAGCGCTCGCTCGACGGCGACCAGATCTTCGAATACAACACAGTCAGCGTCGTTGTCGACCGCATGAGCCTGCCGTACCTCGAGGGCGCCACGATCGATTTCGTGGACAGCATCGAGAAGCAAGGCTTCACGATTGACAACCCCGTTGCCACCGGCTCCTGCGCCTGCGGCGACTCGTTTAACTGACGTGCTCAGATAGGTGGTCGCGCGGCTCGCTGCGCGACCACCTATTCTGAACCCCGTGCATATTGCGATTGCCGGATCGGTTGCGACCGACCACCTTCAGGTTTTCAGTGGGAAGTTTTCTGACTCGCTCGTCGAAGACCAACTCGATAAACTTTCCGTTTCATTTCTCGTCGACGATCTTGACGTTCGACGTGGCGGATGTGCGGCCAACATTTCCTTCGGGCTAGCTGCGTTGGGCCACAAACCCACTCTCGTGGCCGCGGTCGGCCAAGATTTCGTGTCCCAGGGCTACCAGACGTGGCTGGAAGAGTCTGGCATCGACTGCAGCGAACTGCTGGTCTCCGAGAACAAGCACACGGCCTTGTGCACCATCACAACTGATGCGAGCCAGGCGCAGATCGTCACGTTCTTTCCCGGTGCGATGGCTCAAGCGCGCGATATCGACCTTGATGAACTGCACAATCGTCGCCCGATTGATCTGGTGCTGATCGGTCCGGACGATCCCGAAGCGATGTTGCGTCACACCGAGACCGCTCGCCGGATCGGTGTTCCCTTTGCAGCCGACCCTTCCCAGCAGTTGGCCTACGCCGATGGCGAACTCATCGCGAAGTTGATCGACGGAGCCGCATACCTTTTCAGCAATGACTACGAAGCTGCTTTGATCGCCAAGAAGACCGGCTGGAGCGAAGCAGATATCGCCGCGCGCGTTGGCATCCGGGTGGTTACGCACGGTAAAGACGGCGCCATCGTGCACGACGAAGCCGGACTCGCATGGGAAGTTCCGGCCATTTCTGACGTCAATGCGGTTGACCCGACCGGCGTCGGAGACAGCTTCCGGGCAGGATTCCTAGCCGGCGTGGCTGCGGGATTGACGCTCGAACGCTCGGCCCAGCTGGGCTGCACGATTGCGGCATCGGTGGTCGAAACCACTGGAACCCAAGAATATGTCCTCGCGCAAGACGAGTTTTTGACACGTTTTGAGGCCAACTATGGCACCGAGGCCCGCGTTGAGATCGCTAGCGCGCTTTCAATATGAACCTCGAAATAGTGTGACTCTGTGAGACCTAACCTGCCTGAGCGGGCAGTCCTAGGTTAGAGTCGTGATTGAACCCTTTTTTGTGCTACTGAAATGTGAAGGAAGGCATCCTGTGGGTCGGCTGAAACTAGCGGTAATGGCCGCTGTAACAACCGCGTTCTTGGTCGGTTGTTCGCCCTTGGACGAATCGAGCGCTAAACGCTTGGCTATGCCAGCAGCAGGCTCGGAAGAGGCCCACATCATGTGGAACCTGTGGCT